>CADBLW010000195.1 GCA_902795625.1 uncultured Lachnospiraceae bacterium
TCACGGGAACTCCTTAGGTTAAAGGTAATTCAACAGTACGGATCGTCTTAATGATCAGTTCTGTCCGTAGTATGCGTTCGGGCCGTGTTTACGCAGGAAATGCTTGTCCAAAAGCTCCTGCTGCATGCAGGGCGCATCGCCGATGAGCATCTGGCTGTGCATTGCCATGTAGGCGAGCTCCTCTAAAACGACGGCGTTGTGCACTGCCTCGGCCGGTGAGGTTCCCCAGGTGAACGGTCCGTGGGAACGGACGAGCACTGCGGGGATGTTGAGAGGCTCAATGCCGCGCTTGGCAAATGTCTCAATGATGACGTTGCCGGTCTCCAGCTCGTAGTCGCCGGCGATCTCCTCAGGCGTCATGTAGCGCGTGCAGGGGATGTCACCGTAGAAGTAGTCCCCATGGGTTGTGCCGCCCGCGACGATGTCGAGGCAGGCCTGCGCGTAGGTGGTGGCGTTGCGGCTGTGGGTGTGAACGACGCCGCGCACACCGGGCCATGCGCGGTAGAGCGCAAGGTGCGTGGGCGTGTCCGAGGAGGGCTTCTTCGTGCCCTCGACGATCTTTCCCTCAAGGTCAACGACGACCATGTCATCCACGGTCATGCCGTCGTAAGAAACGCCCGAGGGCTTGATCACTACGAGGCCCGACTCCGGGTCGTAGCCCGAGACGTTGCCCCAGGTGAAGGTCACTAAACCGTATTTGGGAAGCTCAAGGTTGGCTTCCAGAACTTCTTTCTTCAGCTGTTCCAGCATATCTTTGTCTCCAATCCGTAAAATGTGTATTTGTTCCTCTTTTTATGCGCATGTATGTGCTGCGCGGTGGCATCTTCACGCTGCCGGTTCCGTGCCTCGGCGGCGTTGTCCTCACTCGTCCGCCGGGAAGAAGAGCTTTGCCTCCTCGCTGGCCATGTACTGCGCGGTGGTCCCGAAAAATGCAGTCTCGCCCGCGATGTGCAGGATCTTGGAGGAGTTCACGACGGCGCTGTTGATGTCGTGGGTGACCATGATGATGGTCATGCCGTCGTTCCGGTTCAGCTCGCGGAGCGTCTCGTAGAGCTCTGCGGCAGCGGCCGGGTCAAGGCCGGTGATGGGCTCGTCGAGCATGAGGATCTCATGAGCGGCCAGAAGGCTCCGCGCGAGCAGAACGCGCTGCTGCTGTCCTCCGGAGAGCTCGCGGTAGCTGCGCCCCGCCAGGTTTTCAATGTGAAGCTTGGTGAGAACCTCCGCGGCCTGCTGCTTTTCCTTCTTGGTGAAGAACGGCCACCACCCCTTGTGCCCCAGAAGGCCGGTCATGACGACTTCGCGGACCGTCGCCGGAAAATCCCTCTGCATCTCGCTCATCTGCGGCAGATATCCGATACAGCCGCTTCCCTTGCTGCAGTTGATGCGGATCTCGCCCTTCAGCGGGTGGATCAGCCCGAGCATGGTCTTCATGAGCGTGGATTTGCCGGAGCCGTTCTCGCCGACGATGCTCACATAATCGCCGGGGAAAATCTCGAAGCTCAGGTCCGGGATCACCGTCTGGTTGTCGTATCCCAAAGCCGCGT
The DNA here is from genome assembly GCA_902795625.1 of uncultured Lachnospiraceae bacterium. Classification (GTDB taxonomy): domain Bacteria; phylum Bacillota; class Clostridia; order Lachnospirales; family Lachnospiraceae; genus ISDg. The sequence goes on from CADBLW010000195.1 coordinate 1,545, forward strand.
GTTCGCAGCTGATGATGGGTGTGTGTTTGTCACAACAGCAATTGTCCTGCATAGTATCCTCCGTCGGGGCCGGTCCCCCTTGTTTTATCGCCCAAAACCCCACTTATCATCATACCCGCAAGAGGCCTGAAAGTCAATACATCGGCGGTGTTTCCGGGGCATTTTCCCGCCGCGGGAGGCCTCTCGGAAATAGGGATCTTCAGAACGCATGAGGTACCGCGGTAATCTGTGATATCAGCCCGCCGGCCGGCTCGCGGAAAGCGCCGTGTCAGAGGGAAAATGAGACGGCGCGGAGCGCATTTTCCGCGGAAAGATACGAAAAATGCCCCTGTGCGGCGTCTTTTGGGGCGCGAAACACGGAAAACACCGCGAAAACACTTGCAAATCAAAGAAAAATAAGGTATATTTTCTGTGTATGAGTGTCGGTGCGTGTCTCGGGGGAGTTTGTCCGCGGCAGGCCTGCCCGAATACTTGAGAATACTATGAGAAAGGAAGAAATGTTATGTTCTGTACAAAATGTGGTAATCAGATTCCTGACGGTTCCGCTGTATGCCCGA
>CADBLW010000196.1 GCA_902795625.1 uncultured Lachnospiraceae bacterium
GCCGAGGGTGTAGGACAAAGCGATCTGCGCATGTCCACCCTCCTTCTTCGTAGCCTTCACGGCGGTCTCCAGGTTGCGGAGGTCGTTGAGGCAGTCGAAGATACGAATGATATCGATACCGTTGGCGATCGACTTCTGTACGAAATACTCAACTACGTCATCAGCGTAGTGGTTGTAACCCAGAATGTTCTGCCCGCGGAAAAGCATCTGCAGCTTCGATTTCTTAAAGCCTGCACGAAGCTTGCGGAGACGATCCCACGGATCCTCCTTCAGGAAGCGCAGGCACGAGTCAAATGTAGCGCCGCCCCAGCACTCCACGGAATGATAGCCTACCTGGTCCATCTTCTCCACGATCGGGAGCATCAGTTCCGTAGGCATTCTTGTTGCGATCAGAGACTGATGCGCGTCGCGCAGGATGGTCTCTGTAATCTTAACCGGTTTTTTCACCTGTTCTGCCATAGATTTCTCCTTAATCGCGTCCGCAGGGACGCGTCATGTATTATACGAAAAATACCTGCATCCTCTGCGTTATACACCGAACACGGCCATGAACACACCGGCCGCAACTGCGGTACCGATAACACCGGCAACGTTCGGTCCCATCGCATGCATGAGAAGGAAGTTGGAAGGATCCGCTTCCGCACCGACCTTCTGCGAAACACGCGCAGCCATGGGAACAGCGGACACGCCCGCGGAACCGATCAAAGGATTGATCTTTCCGTGCGTAGCCTTGCACATAATCTTTCCGAAGAGAACGCCCGCAGCCGTACCGACCGCAAATGCGATCAGACCGAGTGCAACGATCTTGAGCGTATCAAGCTTCAGGAACGCCTCTGCACTCGTCGTAGCACCTACGGACGTACCGAGGATAATAACAACGATGTACATCATCGCGTTCGAAGCCGTCTCCTGCAGCTGGCGGACAACGCCGGACTCGCGGAAAATGTTACCGAGCATCAGGCAGCCTACCAACGGAGCCGTATCCGGAAGAAGCGAAACTACAACGATCGTAACGATGATCGGGAACAGGATCTTCTCCAGTTTGGAAACCGGACGAAGCTGTGCCATCTTGATCTTGCGCTCCTGCTCTGTGGTGAGAAGTTTCATGATCGGAGGCTGAATGATCGGCACGAGGGACATATAGGAATATGCCGCAACCGCGATCGCACCCATGTACTGTGTCTGACCGAGCTTGCCGGCCAGGAAGATCGAGGTAGGACCGTCCGCACCGCCGATGATGGAGATTGCGGCAGCCGCCTTATCATTGAATCCCATGAAGATTGCCATCAGGTACGCACAGAAAATACCCATCTGCGCGGCAGCACCGAGCAGGAAGCTCTTCGGGTTCGCGATCAACGGACCGAAGTCCGTCATCGCACCGACGCCCATGAAGATCAGGCACGGCAGGATTGCCCACTCATCCAGCTGGAAGAAGTAATACAACAGACCGCCGGCCTGCTTGGTATCTTCCATCCGGGTGCTTCCGGTGCACTCATAACTACCGCATTCACCCTGCGTCTTTGTGTAGAACATCAATTCCTCACCGGTCTTGTTGTCCACATAGATCACATAGTATGTTCCGAGTCGAAGCTCATCCTCCGACTTGTCCGAAGCATCATAGTACTTGTAAATGTCTGTCATGGAGGAGAAGGAAGCCAGTCTCTGAAGGCCTTCCGTCGTCCCCTGGTCTTCTTTGTAGGCTTCTACATTGAAGACATATTTTGTCACGCCGTCTTCCACCTGGAAGAACTCGACCTCTTCGTTCTTAACGCACGCGATCATCGCGTCGTTCTTATCGTAAAATGTATACACATGATCGACCGGAGCCGCCATGATTGAAGGATACATATTTACGAGAAGCATACCGAACGAGATCGGAACCAGCAGAAGCGGTTCATAATCCTTGGCAATTGCCAAATACATGAAAAACAAGGCGACGCAGATCATCAGCAGATTGCCCCAGGTAAGGGATGCAAACGCCGTGGATTTCGCCAGGTTTCCCAATGTATCCAGTATGTACTGCATATACGTTATCCTCCCGATATTCGTTGATTGTAACAATTCTGTCAATTGTCAGTCATGCGACCGACACATCCGACTTCAATCAGTTCATTGTTGCAAGCACTTCACCGGGTTCAACGCTCTGTCCGACGGTCACATTGATGCTCGCTACGGTACCGTCCTGAGGAGCAACGATATCATTTTCCATCTTCATAGCCTCAAGAACCACGAGGACATCGCCCTTCTTGACCGTTGCGCCCGCATTGGCAACGATTTTCAGGATCTTGCCGATCATGGGAGCTTCGATCTTAACGCTGCCCTGAGCGCCGGACGCAGCCGCCTTCTTGGGAGCTGCCTTCGGAGCTGCCGCCTTCGGTGCCGCAGCAACCGGTGCGCCCTCAGCGCCGCTCTCTTCTACGCTTACTTCATAAACATTGCCGTTAACCGTAATTGTATAGTTTTTCATAATGTCCTCCTGATTCAGGCATTCTGCCATTTAGATTTATTGACCTTGCGGATGGAGCGAACCACCAGCCCATCGGCCGATACGTCATTGCCCATCGCCTGTTCGTACGCATAGATTGCCGCGGTGATAACCGCAACCAGTTCGGTATCATCCGTTTCCTCAGCCTCGGTCGTGTCAACCGCGGGAGCAGCCGGTGCTTTCTCCGGCGTCTTCTTAACGCCGAACTTGTTGACCAGCTTCAAAAGGCTGATGATGAACGAGATCAGCAGGAGCATACAGAACACGATGGAGATACCCATAACCGTGTTCTCAAGCGCCTTGATGATCGTATCGGATGCAACCGCGAAAAGTAATCCGTTCATAGACGCCTCCTTCGCTTAAACCGTTCCGTGTTTCTTCGACGGACGAAGCTCTTTCTTCGTGCAGAGCATCTCGAACGCGTATACGATCTGTGCGCGCATAGCGTCCGCATCGATGATCGCATCCACATATCCGCGCTTAGCCGCGTTCTCGCAGCTGTTGTATGCTGCCTGGTACTCTGCTGCCTTAGCCTTCAGGGCTGCATCCTTGTCGGAAGCCGCCGCAAGCTCATCAGCGTAAACGATCTGTGCTGCAAGAGCCGCATCCATCGTACCGATCTCCGAACCCTCTACGGCAAATTCAAGATCCGCACCGAGCGACTTGGAGTTCATGGTGATGTAAGCGCTGCCGTAAGCCTTGCCCACAACCACGTTCACCTTCGGAACCGTTGCGTTGGCAAATGCATACGAAAGCTTGGCTGCTGCGATCGCAATGCCCTTCGTCTCGGAAGCGCTGTTTGCGTAACCGGTCACATTGGTGAAGGTCAGGACCGGAATGCCGAATGCGTCACAGAATTTGACAAAGCTCTCTGCCTTGTAGCAGCCCTTCGTGGTGAGGACTGCATCGAAGGAGCTCTCCTTCTTGCCCTCGGCGTTGAGCTTAGCCGTGCGGTTTGCAACAACACCGATCGTCGCTCCGTTAAGGCGTACGAAACCGGTGACCATCTCCGGTGCGTAAGCTGCCTTGATCTCCACGAAGAGACCGTTATCGGAAAGGTCGCGAAGCGCAACCGCAGGGTCTGCGCACTCAGCGGCAAATCCGTTCATCGCGCGGTTGAGGTCATCCGAGCACTCCTCAAGCGCGTCATCCTCATTGTTGGAAGGCAGTACCGCGATCAGCTCGCGTACCTTGGCAAGGACATCCTCCTCGGACTCGCCGACAGCATCAACCATGCCTGACTCTGCCATAAATGCCGCCGAAGCCGTGTCACATTTGCCCTCGTTGTTGCCTGCGATGGTGTTCGGAGCATTGACGAACAGCTTCGCGTCGTTCTTCTCCATCACCGTAAAATCGCTCATTGCCGCAAGTACGGCAAGTCCGCCGCCGCAGTTACCGAAAACGGCAGTGATCTGCGGAACCAGACCGGACGCCATCGTCTGCGCCTTGTACAACCGACCGAACCCGGTCAGCGCATCGGAAGCCTCCTGAAGACGCATGCCTGCGCAATCAACCAGTCCCACAACCGGAGCACCGGTCTTCATCGCGAGACGATACAGATTGGCGATCTTCTTCGCATGCATCTCACCAAGCGTGCCGCCAAGAACTGCGGCATCTTGGCTGTACACATATACGAGACGATCATCAACCACGCCGTAGCCGGTGATGACGCCGTCGCCCGGAGCATCTGCCTGCTGCATATTGAAATCCGTGCTTCTCTTCGTCACAAGAGCACCGATCTCAACAAAACTGTTGTTGTCCAGCAGGGTCTCAATGCGTTCCCGTGCGGACAGTTTCGCTGTACTACTCATGTTCAGCCCTCCGTTAGTATAATCATAACTGTGCTTCGGCATCCGCCGGAAACGTCCTGAACACATTGCGTCAGACCGGTCTTCCGAACCGTTGCACAGGTATCTTTGGTATGGCGATAACCCAAAATTCACCAAATAGCATTATAGCGAAAACACCTGTAAAAAGCAATAAAAAAAATGCCCGCTTCGACCTTTTCGTCGAAACGGACAGATTGACGTATTATAGCCCTGTAATTACTGTTAAAAACGCTATTCCAAATCCTCCGGATCCTCCGTTCCGTACTCGGAAAATACTCTTCGGATCGCAGTGTGTGAAAAGCCCTTGCGGACCAGTCCGGCATAGATCTTCTTCCGCTCGTCCGCCGTCATGGACGTACCCTTCACCCGTCGGGCAACAAACCTGCGCACAGCGAGCATCTCCGCGGTATCTCCGCTGTCCTCCCGGCCGGTAGTTTCCGCGTTCTCGCCGCTGTTGTTCAGCTCCGTAAGTTCATTGCAATACTGCTCATACGCAGCCGTGACAGTCTCCTGATCCATGCCCCGCAGTAAAAGAGCCTGCCGCATCTCGCGAAAGCTCTTGGTCTTCGCGTGCGACCGGAACCAGTTCACCGCATATCTCTGCTCATCGATATAGCGGAAGGACGCGACGTACGCAATGATCTCCCACGTCTGCTCCTCCGTGTAATCGCCGGAGACAAGCTTGTCATGCAGCTCCTTCGTCGTGCGGTCCTGCAGCTGAAGAAGCTCCAGAGCCTTGCGCTTTCCGCGGGGAAGGATCGTCTCCGCGACGATCTTCGCCCACGCTGCCTCATCCACCTCTCCGCCGGCTTCCAGCCGATAGGCGGATATGTCCCGGTTATCCAGAAATCCCGCAGGCGTACCATCCAGACATACGATCGTCTGGCGCTTGCCCTTGGGTATCAGATCGGTGATCTGCATATCGCTAATCCATCTCCTGTATTCACGGTATATGTCTTCGCGTCACCCGGGTATCACTCCTCGTCGGGATCCGCGCTCTTCACCTTGGCAAGATACTTGTCGCGCACCTTCGCCTCGATCTCCTGCATCACATCCGGGTGCTCACGGAGATACAGCTTCGCATTCTCACGGCCCTGTCCGATCTTCTCGCCGAGGTATGCGAACCACGCGCCGCTCTTCGCGACAACATCACACGAGCATGCGAGATCCAGAATATCACCCTCCTTGGAGATACCCTCGCCGAACATGATATCAAACTCCGCCTCCTTGAACGGCGGCGACACCTTGTTCTTGACGACCTTCACGCGGGTGCGGTTGCCGATGGCTTCACCGCCGGACTTGATCGTCTCAATACGGCGCACATCCAGACGCACGGACGAGTAGAACTTGAGCGCGCGACCGCCGGTCGTGGTCTCGGGATTGCCGAACATCACACCGACCTTCTCACGCAGCTGGTTGATAAAGATCACGATACAGTTCGTCTTGCTGATCACGGACGTCAGCTTACGAAGGGCCTGGGACATGAGACGTGCCTGAAGACCCACATGGGAATCGCCCATCTCTCCCTCGATCTCCGCCTTCGGGACAAGCGCCGCCACGGAGTCCACGATCACGATGTCAACAGCGCCGGAACGAACCAGCGTCTCAGTGATCTCGAGAGCCTGCTCGCCGTCATCGGGCTGCGAGATGTAAAGGTTGTCCACATCCACACCGATCGCTGCCGCATACGTCGGATCGAGCGCATGCTCCGCGTCGATGAAACCGGCAATACCGCCGCGCTTCTGCACTTCCGCCACCGCGTGAAGCGCAACCGTGGTCTTACCGCTCGACTCAGGTCCGTAGATCTCGATCACACGGCCCTTGGGAAACCCGCCGATCCCGAGCGCGATATCCAAACTCAGCGATCCCGTCGGAACCGCCTCAATGCTCATTGCCGCACTGGGCTCTCCGAGCTTCATGATCGCTCCCTTGCCGTAACTCTTCTCCAACTTGGAGATTGCTGCCTCCAACGCTTTCATCTTTTCATCCGTTGCCATCCCGATATCCGCCTTTCCGAACATTTGTTCTGTTTTTATACTATACTCTTTTCCCGCCGTTGTCAATGCAAAAATCAAAGAAACCGAAAAAACTTCGTCTCCGCAACGGCGCCCTGCCGGGGTTCTCTCTCCCGCCGCAATCATGATAACCGATACCGGCCGGAAAATCCATTCGCATACCGACCAAAGAACCGGCATCATTTTCTACACGGGAAGCCGCGAAACAGGCATTTTCCCTCCCGACACTGACATAATGCCATATCGCGAGTACAATTTTCGGTACTTCTGCCGAAAATGTGCAAAAAAGTAAGAGCCGGAGAACTCTTTGTTCCCCGACCCCGTTCAGACAATGTTATTTTACGATCTCGTTGAACGAGTCGACCGCCTCCTGAACCGAAAAGTTCAGGTTCTCCAGCATGAACTGCGGCATAATGCTGCCGTCAGCCGAATACAGGAAACCGGCCAGCAGGTAGCCGTTGTTGTTGTCGAACAGACCCGGCACGACATAGGCGTTTGGCATGACTCGCCTGTTTTTATTGAGCATCAGATCAAGCGTCTCGTCCACCGCTCTGCTGTCGCAGAAGTAACCACTGTACGTCGCCTTCCAATAATCCTTCTCATTCTCAAGCTCCGGCGGCGTATCGGTATACAGATCAAAGGCATACGCGATATCCGACAGCCGGTTCACGGTATCGGTACAGTTCGGGATCACCAGA
>CADBLW010000197.1 GCA_902795625.1 uncultured Lachnospiraceae bacterium
CATCATCGAGGTGAACCCGCGGTCCTCCCGGACCGTGCCGTTCCTGTCGAAGGCGACGGGTTACCAGCTCGCGGACATCGGAACCCTGGTATCCCTGGGCGTCTCGCTGAAGGAGCAGGGCATCACGGAGATCTATCCGAAGGAGAAGCAGCGCTACTACGTGAAGGTTCCCGCATTTTCCTTCTCGAAGCTGTTCGGCATGGACGCATATCTCTCGCCGGAGATGAAGTCCACCGGCGAGGCCATCGGCTACGACAAGCTGCTGCACCGCGCGGCATACAAGGCTCTGATCGCGTCGGGTCTGACGCTCAAGAGCTACGGCACGGTCCTGGTCAGCGTCGCCGACGAGGACAAGGAAGAGACGCTGCCGCTCATCAAGCGGTTCTACGATATGGGCTTTAACATCGAGGCAACCTCCCTCACGGGCGAAGTTCTCAAGGAACACGGCATCCGCACGAGGATCCGCCACAAGCCCAGCGAGGGCAGCGAGGAAGTGCTCGAATCGATCAAGGCCGGCTACGTGAGCTACGTGATCAACACGAGAGCCATCATCTCCGGCGTTCACTACGGCGACGGCGTGGCTATCCGCCGCGTCGCAGCGCAAAATAACGTGCCGCTGCTCACATCCCTTGACACCGTGCGCCTTGTGTTGCAGGTGCTCGAGGAGGGTACCATGCGCGTCTCGACCATCGACGCGGAGTGAAGGCGGTGCGGCACGACTGCCCAGACGTGACCGTCTGAGGTATCGGCCGGCGATCATTACGGAAACGAAAGGAAGAATTTTACGATGAAACCTAACATGCATTACGCGGAGCTGAAGGATTCCTATCTCTTTTACAACATCGCGCAGAAGACGAAGAAGTATCTCGAGGAAAATCCGGGAATGCACCTGTACCGCATGGGCATCGGCGATGTGTCGCTGCCGCTGTGTGACGCGGTGATCCGGGAACTCCACGCGGCCGTCGATGAGCAGGCGGTGAAGGAGAGCTTCCACGGTTACATGCCGGAGTGCGGAGCACCTTTTTTGCGCGAGCGCATCGCGGAGTACTACGGCAAGCGCGGTGTTCAGCTCGATGCGGAGGAGGTGTTCGTCTCCAGCGGCGCCAGCGACGAGCTCGGAGATATCCTTGCTCTGTTTGACCAGAGCAACAGCTCGCTCGTGATCGAACCGGCGTATCCCGCGTACGTGGACGCGAACGTGATGGACGGCCGGAAGGTCGTGCATCTGGCGTCGGGCATCGACAACGGCTTCCTGCCGCTTCCCGATGAGAACACGAAGGCGGATCTGCTGTACATCTGCTCGCCGAACAACCCCACGGGCGCGGTGTTCGGGCGCGAGGCGCTCACCAAGTGGGTGGAGTTTGCGAACGCGACAGGTGCAGTGATCCTGTTCGATGCCGCGTATGAGGCATTTATCGAAGATCCCGAGCTTCCGCACAGCATTTTCGAGATTCCCGGCGCGAGAACATGCGCCATCGAGATCTGCTCGCTGTCAAAGACGGCAGGCTTTACCGGAACGCGTCTCGGGTACACCGTGATCCCGAAGACATTAGAGCGCGCGGGCATGAACCTGAATGCCATGTGGGTGCGCAACCGCACGACGAAGACCAACGGCGTTTCCTATATCCTGCAGCGCGGCGGCTCCGCGGTGTTTACGGAGGAGGGACAGCGCCAGATCCATGAGAACATCCGTTTTTATAAGGAAAATGCGGCGATCCTGATGCGCGCTCTGGATTCCCTCGGCATCTGGTACTGCGGCGGCAAGAACGCGCCGTACATATGGATGAAGTGTCCGGACGGCATGGGCAGTTGGGAGTTCTTCGACCTTCTTCTCACGAAGATCCAGGTTGTCGGAACGCCCGGCGAGGGCTTCGGCTCCTGCGGCGAAGGGTTCTTCCGGTTCTCCACCTTCGGAAGCAGAGAGGACACGCTGGAGGCGGCAAGACGGATCGTTGAGCTTTTGAAGAAGGATTGATCCTCAGTCGGGATAGGAGTATTTTACGGCAAAAATATGCGGGACGATTCCAAAGTGAACCGTCCCGCGTTTCTTGTGTCGCGGAAAATGATGTATATCCGGATAGTTATTTCTTCGGTATCAGGTCGCTCAGGCGCTTGCCGTAGAAGAAGTCATGCTGAAGCTTATAGTATTCCTCCCACAGAGGAAGCGTCTGGCAGGCATTTTTCCTCGGACACTCGAAGCCGCCCTCGGCGAGACAGCTGACCGGAGCAAGCGGTCCCTCCATGATCTCCAGTACCTCACCGATGATATAGTCCTCCGGCTTGCGGCACAGCTTGTAGCCGCCGCCCTTGCCGCTGGCGCCGGTGAGAAGCCCTGCGGTGACCATCTCCTTGACGATGATCTCCAGATATTTCTTCGAAACCTCCTGCCGCTCC
>CADBLW010000198.1 GCA_902795625.1 uncultured Lachnospiraceae bacterium
CCGAAGGGCATGAAGGTAGGTATCGTCGCATCGAGATTTAACGCGTTTATCGTGCAGAAGCTTCTGGACGGCGCGGTGGACGGTCTGGTCCGCCACGGCGTGGAGGAGGCCAACATTGACGCAGCGTGGGTGCCCGGGGCGTTTGAAATCCCGATCGTTGCACAGACCATGGCGAAGAGCGGCAAATACGACGCGGTCATCTGTGTCGGCGCGGTCATCCGCGGCTCGACGTCGCACTACGAGCTCGTCGTGAACGAGACGGCCAAGGGAATTGCCCAGGCGGGTCTTACGTCGGGAGTGCCGGTGCTCTTCGGTGTGATCACCACGGAAAATATCGAGCAGGCCATCGAGCGCGCAGGCTCCAAGGCGGGCAACAAGGGCTACGACTGTGCCCTCAGCGCCATCGAGATGGTCAACCTGATGAAGATGGTCTGATACCGCGGACATCGATCATGCGAGGCATGTTCTGACAGCACGGACATCGATAATGAGAGACAAAAGGGGAAAATGTCGGAAATAGCGACATTTTCCCCTTTTTCTGTCGATCCGCAGACGAAGCAAACCGCAAATGCCGGAAACTCCCGAAAAAACAATGGCCAAGGGACCTCTTTTGTTATATTATATTATTAAATCTATCGGCAACAGAGAATAATGCGTAATGTAAATTTCCATGCGAATGCGTAATACGAATGCGGACAGGGGGCGGTGCGATTGAAACGGCAGATTGAATTTTTGAAAAAGCAGTGCAAAAAGCTTTCGGATCGAAGAGTCATTGCACTGGGTATTTTTGTATTTTATCTGATGGTCGGGTTCGCCATCCTGATGGTCCGCATGAGCCGCATGAAGAAGCGTATCACGAAGGAATTTTCCGGAGCGATCGCGGACAAGAGCGCGGAAGAACTGCGGCACATGGTTGCATTTGTCGGAATCTACCTGGTGATCGGCCTGGTCGTGTACTATATTATCCAGATGATCTGGGCGTATAACCAGCGGAAGACGTCGGCGCTGATCAGCAAGGTGGAAAATCTCCTGATGGATGCTGCCTACAAGCCGGAGAATTTCCAGCTGGCGATGGAGGAGATGAACCGGTACTGCAGCTCGGCGGTGACGGCGCTGGTGTACGAGGAGGATGACACCCACAAGACGAAGATCATCGGCGACAGCGAGATGCGGCGCGGGATCTACAGTGCGGCGCACGAGCGTCGGCTGGAACTGTATGCATGCGCGGCGGCCAACCCGGACGGAGCTGTCTATCGGCGTTCCCGGAAAATGAAACACGATTTTCCGCTGACGTATGCCTTCATGGAGGAGTACCACGCGGACAATATCGTTCTCGTTCCCGTGCTCGGCACGGACGGGGAGGTCCGCGACGTGGCGGGCATGGCGCACACGTCAAGGCCGCGGTATGCGCTGGAACTTCTGCAGTCGCTGGCGTGTCCCATGTCCCTGGCGATGCACAATTACCGGTATTTTACGGTCGTGAAAAATTCCGGAACGACGGATGCGCTGACGGGGCTTCAGAACCGCCTCGCGTTTGACCGCTGGATGGAGCAGACCAATGCCGACGGAATGATCCGGTTCGGCTGTGTATATATCGACGTGAACGAACTGCACACGATCAACAACCGCGACGGCCACGAGGCCGGCGACCGGATGCTGATCGAGATCGCAAAACTCCTTCTTGCACAGTTTGCGGTGGATACGGTGTACCGCATCGGCGGTGATGAATTTGTCGTGGTCTCCGAGAAGATGGAGAAGAAGGAGATGGAGTCGCGGATGGCGATGGTCGATCGGATTCTCGCGCAGAAGAACTATTACATTTCCTACGGTCTTGCCTGGGATACGGACAGCTTCAACCCGAAGGAACTCGTGCACATTGCAGAAGAGCGCATGTACGAGGCGAAGTTCCTCTATTACCAGCGCAAGGAGCAGCGCAACCTGGATGCGATGCCGGAGGCGGAGATGGTGAAGGGAGAGGCTTCCGAGGAGGCGGTGCGCACATTTACCGATGTGGCATGGCAGCATTTCCGCGGCGTGTTCGAGGTGGATCCGGTGACGGATACGGCCAAGTGTCTCTTCCTGCCGAACTACTTCTATGATCTGCTCGTCAAGAGCGAAGGGTCCTTCCGAAAGGGCTGCTATGCGTATGTGGAATCCATGGTGGACAAGGCGTACTTCCGTGCCATCGACGAGTTTTTTAATTATGATCAGCTGATGCAGATGCTTGACAGGGGCGAGGAGCCGATCGTGCGGTACCGCCGGATCGACGGACAGGGAATTGCCGTGCGCGTATATCCTCTGGAAAATTACCAGGAGACGCGGCACATGCTTTGGATACTTGAGACGATCAATTGAGTGCAGGAGCCTGAGCCGGCGGGGCGACAGGACAGAAGAGCGGAGCAATCGGACAAATCGTCGGAAATACTTGACAATCATTGTTTTTCCGTACAATTATTCTTGTCTGATCGACAGGGGCGTTAGCGCAGTTGGGAGCGCACAACACTGGCAGTGTTGGGGTCACGGGTTCAAGTCCCGTACGCTCCAATATCCGGACCGCATCTTC
>CADBLW010000199.1 GCA_902795625.1 uncultured Lachnospiraceae bacterium
CGGGTCGATCAACTTCCGGCAGGACCATATGGAAAAGGCTATCGAACTGCTGGCGAAGAGCAACTACGATGAGATCGTCGAGCTGATCGACCGGGACGAGTTCACGGCGGACCCGATCGGGGCGTATCGCAACAAGATCTACAGTAAGAGCGCGCCGATGAAGACGGCGGTGGTATGGAACCCAAAGTATGTGGAAATGTAAAAAACGGAGAAACCATATGAAAACAGTTTTGATCAATGAGCCATTTCAGATTGCGGTGACCGACACGGAACTGCCGGTGCCGAAGGAGGGCGAGGCGCTGCTCAAGGTGCTCTACGGCGGCATTTGCGGCGCGGATGTGGCGAGCTACACGGGCAACCAGCCCTTTACCACGTATCCCCGGATCCCCGGGCATGAGTTCAGCGCGCAGATCGTGTCGATCCCCGACAACGACCGCGGCTTGAAGCCCGGCGACATCGTGACCGCAAACCCGTATTTTAACTGCGGCGGGTGCTACTCCTGCAGGCGCGGTTTTGTCAACTGCTGTACCGACAATCAGACCATGGGCGTGCAGAGGGACGGCGCGTTCCGCGAGTATATTGTGATGCCGGTTGAGCGCATCTACGACGGCAAGGGCCTTTCCGCGAAGGAGCTGGCGCTTGTCGAGCCCTTCACGATCAGTTACCATGCGCTTCACCGCGCGCCGGTGAAGGAAGGCGACAATGTGCTCATCGTGGGCGCCGGTCCCATCGGTCTGTTCGCGCTCATCGCCGCCAAGGCCCAGGGCGCGAAGGTGTATGTGGCCGACATTTTACAGGGACGCCTCGAGAAGGCGCTTCATTTCGGCGCTGACGGCGTCATCAATTCGAAGGAAAATGATATCGTCGCCGAGGCGATGCGCATCACCGGCGGCAACGGATTTGACGTGTGCGTGGAGGCGTGCGGGCAGTCCGTGACGTTCCTCGCGTGCATCGACTGCGCGGCGTTCGCCGCCAATATCATTCTGATCGGAAACGGAAAGCGGGAGACGACATTTTTGCACTCGATCCTGCTCAAGAAGGAACTCAACGTGTTCGGCAGCCGCAACTCGTACCCGAAGGATTTTGCGGCGGTCATCGACCTGATCGCGTCGGGGAGCGTGAACGTGCTTGACATGGTGAGCGACGTCTACCCAATCGAGCGGGCGGACGAAGCGTTCAAGGCGCTTGCGAACAACGACGGAAGCCTCGCGAAGGTGCTGGTCAATATCGGTGACCGGTGAACCCGTGAGTTGGGAAAAGCAGTTCGCTGAAACCGGACGAACGCTGCGATGACCTTCGGAAGAAGAGGTGAAAAAACGTGACAGGGAAATTACGGTCTACGGCAGTAGAATATAGTAGATACAGATAAAAGGAAAGGCATAGATACAGATAAAAGGAAAGGCAAAAACATGGGATTTACGGAGTATAAGGAGCGAATCATTCAGTTCGGCGAGGGCGGTTTCCTACGCAGTTTCGTCGACGTATTCATTCACAAGATGAACGAGCAGGGGCTGTACGACGGCAAGGTCGTGGTGGTCCAGCCGATCGCAAAGGGGCTGATCCCGGTGATCAACGAGCAACGCGGCGTGTACCATCAGTTTCTGCGAGGCATCGACGACGGCAAAGTCATTGACGAGTGCATCGAGGTGCATTCGATCTCGCGGGGCGTGGACCCTCACGTGAACTACAATGAGTTTCTGAAGCTGGCGGAAAATCCCGACATGCAGATCATCATCTCGAACACCACGGAGGCGGGCATCGAGTATCTCGGCACCGAGGAACTGACGGACACGCCGCCGAAGTCCTTCCCTGCCAAGTTGACAGCACTTTTGTACACGCGTTTCCGCGCAGGGCTTCCGGGCTTCGTGATCCTCTCGTGTGAGCTGATCGACAACAACGGCAAGGAGCTTCTCGCCTGCGTTCTGAAGTATGCGGAACTGTGGAAACTGCCCGGGGAATTCATCGACTGGGTGAAGTCGGAAAATGATTTCTGCAACACGCTCGTGGACCGCATCTGCACGGGATACCCGAAGGATGATGCGGAACAGTTCACGGCGCGGATCGGTGCGGAGGACCGCCTGATGAACACGGCGGAGATTTTCCATCTCTGGGTGATCGAAGGGCATCATGAGGACATTTTCCCGCTGCAGAGAGCGGGCATCAACGTCATCTGGACGGACGACGTGAAACCGTACAAGAAACGCAAGGTGCGCATCCTAAACGGCGGGCACACTTCGATGGTTCTCGGGGCAAGGCTCTACGGTCTTACGACTGTGAAAGAGTGCCTCGACGATCCGACGGTGAGCCGGTTCCTCAAAAAGGCCATGTTCGAGGAGATCATCCCGACGCTGGGTCATGAAGAGGAGGACATTCCGTTCGGGAACGCGGTCCTCGAGCGATTCGCGAACCCGTTCGTGAAGCATCAACTGTTGAGCATCGCGCTCAACTCGGTGAGCAAGTTTAAGGCGCGTGTGCTGCCGACGATCCTTGAGTACCGGGAGCAGCGCGGAAGCCTGCCGCAGTGCCTTGTGTGGTCGCTGGCGGCGCTCATACGCTTCTACCGCACGGACGAGGCCAACGACGGCGAGGAGATCATGGCGTTCATGAAGACGGCACCGGTGCGCGACATCCTCGCAAAGCAGGAATACTGGGGGCAGGACATCAGCTTCCTCGCGGAGACTGTGGAGCGCTACTACGGGATCATGGAGCGCGAGGGCATGGCCGCTGCGTACGAGGCGGTGCTCGCGGAGCGTTGAGCGCGTGTAGCGCTGAGCGCGTGTAGCGCTGAGTACGTGTAGCGATGAGCTTTCCGGGAGCATTGAGGACGTGTGACGGTGCGCTTTCCGGGCTCAGAGAGAAGCCCGGTTTTGATCGCGGGCAGGTAAAGAGTTGCAGCAATGCGAGGTATCGATATGGGGTTCATACAAATCCATCCTTCGGACAATGTGGCGGTTGACACGGCGACGGGTCATAAGCAGGCGCTTACGGACATTCCGAGCGGCGCAGACGTCGTCAAATACGGCTTCCCCATCGGGCACGCGACCGCAGATATCAAAGCGGGTGAGCACGTGCACACGCACAACATGGCGACGAACCTGGGCGAGATGCTGA
>CADBLW010000200.1 GCA_902795625.1 uncultured Lachnospiraceae bacterium
ATGGGATTGATCGTCGCAGTAGCTGCATTCCTTCCGCTTATCATCCTCACTCTGACGAACAAGAATGCGGACAAGAAGTCGAAGGTTGTCGTTACGGTTGTAGGCTGCATCGCACTGCTCATCGGCGGTCTCTGCGCTTATGAGTGGAATCCTCTCTCCGCTGAGAAGAAGGCTGAGCAGGAAGGCATCTTCGCCGACAGCGTACTTCCGGAGCAATCCGTTTACTTTACCCAGACCGGTAAGAAGTATCACCTCTACCGTGACTGCTCGCACATCGTAAACAGGGATACGGTTTACGAGGCAATTGCCGGTTCCGAGTCCAACGAAGGCAAGTCCTGCGTAGATGTTGCTCTTGAGAACGGCTGCAACGATGTATGTGCCGACTGCAAGAAGCGTTTCGAGAAGGAAGTAGGTCTTGACGCTGCCGAGAAGCAGAAGCAGGAAGAAGAGAAGAAGAAAGAGGAAGAGAAGAAGGACGAGGAGTAATCTCTCCGTCAGCTCTCCTCAGGCAACTGATCCTGAAATGAAACAAGGCGGTTTCCGCTGCAGCACATGCTGCGACGGAGACCGCCTTTTCTGTCGTATCAATAATTCTCAAACTGTCAGTTCCGATGCTCTCTCGTTCTCAACAGCTCTCGCTGACGTTTCCAACACTCTCTCACCGCGATACACTCTCACTCCGGCAATTCCCGGATCACTGCCTTCCACACGCCGTCCTTGTTCGTGATCACTGCGTACGTCTTCCTGCGGTTGGCCTGTCTCGGAAGCGCAAGGCTTCCCGGATTTACGAAGAGGATATCCCCGTCCTCCTCCACAAGCGGCGCGTGGGTGTGTCCGAACAAAACGACGCCGCAGCCGAGTTCCTCCGCGCGGTACGCCAGCCGGTCAAGCCCGCCCATCAGGTACCGGTGTCCGTGGGTGATCAGGAAATCCGTCCCCTCGCGCTCGACGACAAGCTCCTTCGGCAGATCTGATCCGTAATCGCAGTTTCCCGCCACGATCGAAACCGCCCCGTGAAAGGCGTTTCGCAGCCAGTCGTCATCGTACCCGATGTCGCCGCAGTGGATCAGCCAGTCCGCATCCTTCGCGTCCTTCATGGCGAGCAGTTTCTCGATTGGCTCTCTTCGGTCATGTGTATCGCTGATAACAAGGATTTTCATGCGTACCCCCGTTGTTACTTCATTCTTCCATCCGCTTCCCCGTACATATTCATACGGAAAATGCAGGTTCAGCCCTCTTCCGCGAGCTGCTCGAGCCGCGCTCTCATCAGCCGCAGCGCGTTCCCGCGGTGGCTGATCGCATTTTTCTCCTCGGGCGCAATCTCTGCGCTTGTCTTTCCCAGTTCCGGTACAAGGAAAATGGGATCATACCCGAACCCGTTGGGTCCTGCCGGCGCCTTCGCGATCTCACCCTCAAACGTGCCCCTGACGACCTCCGAGCGGCCGTCCGGCCACGCGCATGCGATGGCGCACACGAACCGCGCCGTGCGCTCCGAAGGCTTTGCCTTAGCGACCATATCGATGATCACCTGGTTTTTGATATCGTAGCTCGTGTCCTCGCCTAAGAATCTCGCGGAGTAAATGCCGGGCATTCCCCCGAGGTAATCCACCTCAAGCCCTGAGTCGTCCGCCATGGCCATACAGCCCGCGATCCGGCTCACCGCGCTCGCCTTGATGAGGGCATTTTCCTCAAAGGTCTTTCCGTCCTCCACGATATCCGCGCGGATGCCCGCCTCCTTCATGGAGACCACATCATAGCGGTCACCGAGGATCGCCCGGATCTCGATCATCTTATGTTCATTGCCGGTGGCAAACACCAGCCGTTCCCGCTCACTCATTCGTTTTCTCCGATCCGTTACCCGTTCTGTCGCTGCTCTCCGGTCTGCCCTGCGCAGGCTGCTTCGGCGGCTTCGGCCCCAGGAACTGGTAAAAATATGTTTTGATCATACCGTTGTAAATCTTTCGGTTGCGGTCCGCCTTGCGTCCTAAGTACTTCTCCGCGTCCTCGTAGGACGTGATCAGGAACATCGACCAGGAATCAAGCCCGCGGTAAGCCTCACCGATCTGTCGGTACAGCTCCGGAAGGTCCTTGCGGTCCTCCAGTCTCTCGCCGTAGGGCGGGTTGGTGATCACAAAGCCGTATTTCTTCGGATGGCGCAGCTCCTTCACCGCGCGCACCTGCATGTGAATGTCGTCCGCAACCCCTGCCGCAGCCGCGTTCTGGCGGGCTATGGCAATGGCCTCGCGGTCGATATCATAGCCCTGGATCGCCATGGTGACATCGCGGCGGACACCGTCCTGTGCTTCCTCCCTCGCGGCCTTCCACAGATTTTCCGAAAGGCGCTCCTTATATGTTTCCGCCCGGAACGCTCTCGTTGCGCCGGGTGCGATATTGCGGCCGATCATGGCCGCCTCAATGGGGATCGTGCCGCTTCCGCAGAACGGATCAACCAATATTCTGCTCTCATTCCAAGGCGTCAGGCTGATCAGCGCCGCAGCGAGCGTCTCGCTGATGGGCGCCTTGCCCACAAGCTTGCGGTAGCCGCGCTTGTGAAGCGACTCGCCCGAGGTGTCGATCCCGAGCAGGAACACATCCTTGATCACCGACACGCGGACCGGGTACTCGTTGCCGGTCTCGGGGAACCACGAGATGTGATACTTCCGCTTCAGGCGCTCTACGATCGCTTTCTTCATGATCGACTGAATGTCCGAGGTGCTGAAAAGCTTGCTCTTGACGGACGTCGCCTTGGTCACCCAGAACCGTCCGTCCGCGGGAATGAACTCCTCCCACGGCAGCTCCGCGGTCTTCTCAAAGAGTTCCTCGAAGGTTTCCGCGGTGAACTCGCCCACCTTCCACAGCACGCGCTCTGCTGTCCTCAGGAACACGTTGGCGCGCGCAAAGGCGCTCTCGTCACCGGCGAAGGTGACTTTTCCGTCCTCCGTGCGTATGATCTCGTACCCGAGCTTCACGATCTCGTTCTTCAGCACCGCCTCGAGCCCGAAATGGCACGGCGCAATGAATTCGTATTTTCCCATTTTCAAACTCTCCGTAATCCGGCACTCCCTGCGCGCCCGCTCAAAGAACAACAAAGGGGACCGCTGCAGCGATCCCCCGTTTCCGTGCGTGAGAAGATTCGAACTCCCGACACCTTGGTCCGTAGCCAAGTGCTCTATCCAGCTGAGCTACACGCACACGTCTTGACG
>CADBLW010000201.1 GCA_902795625.1 uncultured Lachnospiraceae bacterium
GAGATCGGCGACGAGCGCGTGCCGGTTGTGCAGGAGGACTACGAGATCGAGGAGGCGTTCGAGCCGGTCTGGGTTGAATTTCTTACGAGGCTGACGAGGTGCAACCGCGAGGCGATCCGAAGAGGCGGCGGGGACGCGGCGCTGATCGAGCGGGAAATGCGCGTCTTTGACATGGCTGACGAGGCTTTGCGCAGGAGGCGTTTTGAACGCGAGGAGCGCGAGGCGATCGAAGCGCTCGGTGAAATCACGCAGGAGGATACGACGTACGGTACAGCGCAGAATGGCGCAGCGCCGGAAAGCACAGCGCAGAAAGGCGCAACGCCGGCTGGCACAACGCCGGATGATACAGCACAGGAGGGTGCAGCGCCGGATGGTACAGCGCAGAATGGCGCAGCGCCGGATGGTACAACGCAGGCCGGTGCCGTTGCGGACGGCGGTCCGCATGGCCGCGATGTGGACTACACCGGCATGATCGAGTATGTGAGAAGCGTCCTTGAGCCCGTGCAGACGGAAGGCGAGGGCGGCATCGGCGTCCACAAGCTGGAGTTCGGCTACAGCCGGTTCGAGCATTCGAAGCGGGTGCTCGGCTGGGCGAAGAGACTGTACGACCGGACGGAGGACAAGACGGGGCTGCGGTATGAGGACCTGATGATCGCGACCATTTTCCACGATGTGGGTCGGTCTGAGTCCGCGAAGACCGGGCTGATGTCCCACGCGGCGGCCGGCGTGCCGATCACGCGGGAGTACCTGCAGGCGCACGGCTTTTCCGAGGAGAGGACGGAGTACATCTGCGGGCTCGTGGGCGCGCACTCCGACAAATGGCGCATGACCGACCCGGACATCGACCGCAACCTGCTGATGCTGATGGAGGCGGATTACCTGGACGACATGGGTGCGCTCGGGCTTGTGATGGACACGCTGATCGTGCGCGCGCGCAAGGAGAAGGCGACGTTTTACGATTGCTACAACCACTTCTGCCGCTACACGCTGCCGATGCAGTACGACTCGCCGATGGTGACGCCGGAAGGGAAATTCTTCTGGGACGAGAAGACGGAGATCGTGAAGAGGTTCGTCGAGCACATCCGACGCGACATTTCCGTGTAAGAGATCTTTTTTTCGGAAAATGCCCCGCACAGGTCCGCTTTGAAGGAAAGAGGAAGCGGCGAACGCGAGCCGCCGGCCGGCAACGTTCGGCCGGCTGAAAAAAGTCGACCCGAAAAGACGAAAAACCGATGGAAAAATGAAGGATTTTCCGATATAATGATGAGTAAGCGTGACAGTCTTGAGGAAAGCTGAATTTGCGAAAAGGAAGGTAAAAGGGATGGATAACAGGACGATTCTTGCCGAGGGCAAGGCGGTATTGGGTATTGAGTTCGGTTCGACGAGAATTAAGGCGGTGGTTTCGGACGCGGAGGGCAATGTGCTCGCGCAGGGCGGCCACGGCTGGGAGAACCGGTATGAGGACGGCGTGTGGACCTACTCCGAGGAGGACATTCGCAGCGGGCTGCAGTCGTGCTACGCGGATCTGCGCGCGAACGTGAAGGCGGAGTACGGCATTGAACTGACAAGCTTCGCGGGGATCGGTATCTCCGCGATGATGCACGGTTATCTGGCATTCAGTAACAGCGGAAGGCTTCTCGTGCCGTTCCGCACCTGGAGAAACACGATCACGGGTGAGGCAGCCGAGGAGCTGACGAAGGTATTTAACTACAATATTCCCCAGAGATGGAGCATTGCGCATCTGTACCAGGCGATGAAGAACGGTGAGCCGCACGTAAAGGACATCGTGTTCTTCACGACCCTCGCGGGCTGGGTGCACCGCTGGCTGACCGGCGAGAAGGTGCTCGGCGTGGGCGATGCGTCGGGTATGTTCCCGATCGATCCGAAGACCGGCGACTACGACGCGACGATGCTTGAGAAATTCAACGAGCTCGCGCTTGCGAAGGAGATGCCATGGAAGCTTGCGGACATTTTGCCGAAGGTACTGACGGCCGGCGAGTGCGCGGGCAGACTGACGGCGTGCGGCGCCAAATTCCTGGATCCGAGCGGCAACCTGCAGCCCGGCATCCCGTTCTGTCCTCCCGAGGGCGACGCGGGAACCGGTATGGTCGCCACCAACAGCGTCGGCAAGAGAACCGGCAACATCTCCGCGGGAACAAGCGTATTTGCCATGGTTGTGCTTGAGAAGGAACTCTCCAAGGTTTACCCTGAGATCGACCTCGTGACGACGCCGGACGGCGCTCTGGTCGGCATGGTTCACTGCAACAACTGCACCTCCGACATCAACGCGTGGGTGAAGCTTTTTGCGGAAGTCGGCGAGAAAATGGGCGTAAAATTCGACATGGGCGAGCTGTTCACGAAGCTGTACGGCATCGCGCTCGAGGGCGATCCCGACTGCGGCGGCCTGCTTTCCTACAATTTCCTCTCCGGCGAGCCGGTGGTGGGCGTTGCGGACAGCAAGCTTGCGGTGCTCCGCACGGCGGAGAGCAGCTTCACGCTTGCCAACTTCATGCGGATGCATCTGTGCTCGGCGCTCGGCGCGCTGAAGGTAGGCCTCGACCTGATGCTCAAGGAAGAGGGCGTAAAGGTTGACCGCATGCTCGGCCACGGCGGATATTTCAAGACGCCTCTGGCGGGCCAGAAGATCGCTGCGGCGATGGTCGGAGCCCCGGTTTCCGTGATGGAGACCGCAGGCGAGGGCGGCGCGTGGGGCATCGCGGTGCTCGCGCAGTACATGGTGACGAAGGAGGCAGGCTCCGCGAAGACGCTGCAGCAGTTCCTCGATGACGACATTTTCCGCTCGATGAAGGCGTCGACGGTCGAGCCGGATCCGGCGGATGTCGCGGGCTGCGAGGTGTTCATGAAGGGCTTCCGTGCAGGGCTTTGACAGCGGCTTTTTGTGAAACGTTTGTGAAGATTCGCCGAAAATACGGTTAACTGGCGGCGAAACCGGCTGCACGCCCCAAAAAAGAACTTTTGCACAGTAGTTTGTCAGCTTGATACCGAAAAAGCAGTCTGTTTTTGTGCAAATTATCAAAAAGATGCTTAAAAAAGTAAAAATAATTACTTGACTTGACGAAAAAACTTGACTATAATCAACTTGTAATTTGGGGTATTTGCGATGGCGGCATCAGCCGTCGGACGCCTTGATCGGCAAGTGCAATGTGGGTGCGGCAGACGAGGGAAAGGCAGTTAATCGTATTATGAATTTCAGGAAAGCGGTCTTCTTTCTCTGCACGGCAATCGCAATGATGATGCTTGTTGCCTGCGAGGGTAACGAGACCGGCAAGGACAACAAACCGGTTAAAGAACAGTGGGCATACCTGGAAGATGAAGGCACTCCGTGTCTGAAACTCTACGAGGACGGATCGGCGGCGTTCAAAACGGAGAAATCCGGAGCCACGGCCAAGCTCACACAGTACAAGAAGTACGAATTCACGGACGAAGTTCTGAAGCTCACTGCGGAGGACGGATCGGTCACGGAGATGAAGTACTACGATACCGACACCGGTAAGAGGTACGTCTACCAGAAGATCACGCTGGATTACTACAGCGGCGACGACAGCTCGACATTGATCGGTGCGTGGACGTGCGACAACGAATGGAGCTTCCAGTTTTCCGACAAGGGAACATTCCTGGAGGACGGTCTCTGGGCCGGGTACTTCATTCCGAACGGCGAGGGGAGCCTTCGCCTCATCTATGACAATCAGGTTTTTTCTGATATAATCCTGTACTATTCGCTGGAGAACGGAAAGCTAATCCTCGACTATCCGTTCGGAATGGTGAAGATGCAGTAAGGCCGAGGGATCGGCCGGCAGCGGCGGAAGCCGCAACCCCCACTTTTGTTCGTAAAGCGGAAACGCTTTCGAAAAATATCAGCGAAATGCTGAAATCTTTATCTTTTTATCTAAGGAGGACGTCATGAAAAAATTTCTTGCAATGTTGCTGGCGATCGTGGCTGTACTTGGCCTCAGCGCTTGTGGCAAGGACGATGGCCTGACGATGTGGTGTATCGCTACGAAGAGCGACTCCAACCGTCACTCTTATGAGGCTGCTATCGCGGATATGGAGAAGAAGTATCCCGATACCAAGCTGAACTGGGAAGCTATTGAGAACGAGACCTACAAGCAGAAGATTAAGGCTGCCGTTTCCGGTAACAACATGCCTGACATTTTCTTCACTTGGTCCTGCGCATTCCTCGGTGACTTCGTTAAGGAAGATAAGGTTTACTGCCTTGACGATGCTTACAAGGGATTTGCAGACAAGCTCCCGGAGAAGATGTGCAAGAACACAACCTACAACGGAAAGAAGTACGGTGTTCCGCTTACCATGAACATTGTTGGTCTTTTCGCAAACCTTGACATCCTGAAGGAAGTCGGCTATGACGATGTTCCCGAGACGTACGAAAAGCTGATCGAGTGCTGCGACAAGCTTGTTGCTGCAGGCAAGATCCCGTTCGGTTGCGCCGGTAAGGAGACATGGTGCGTTACTGAGTACCTTGAGTCCATCATCGAGAAGAGCTGCGGCGCTAAGACGCTCGACGACATCTTCGTAAATGGTGCTACTTGGGACAACCAGGACGTAGCTAAGGCTGTCGACATTTTCCAGGAGATGATCAAGAAGGGTTACTTTGATCCCGATGGCATCAGCCTTGGTAACGACGACGTGAAGGCTAACTTCATGGCTGGCAAGTATGCGTTCTACATGAACGGTACTTGGAACTGTGGTGAGTTCGCCGCTAAGGAAGGTTTCAATGTTAAGGTTTCCGAGTTCCCGGTTATCGATGGTACCAAGGCTAAGCTTGGTCAGCTCATCGGTGGTCCGTCGGATACGCTTGCAGTTGCTAAGTCCGCTAAGGACGCTGAGAACACTGCTAAGTACACGCTTGAGCTTGGTCAGTTGATCTGCAAGTACGGTTACCTTGATGGCTGCGGTCTTCCGGCTTGGACGGTTGACTACAACGCAGACAGCGTAAACGCACTCACGAAGTCCGTTGCTGAGATCGTTGCTAAGTCTGACTACATGGTACTCTTCGGTGATACCGCTATGCCGGCTGACGAAGCTGGTAAGTACCTTGAGCAGGTTGCTAAGGTTTACGGCGGCGAGGTTGATGGTGCCGGTTTCATCGCTGCTCTTAAGGCAGCTATCAGATAAGCAGCTGTCGAATAATTTGGGCACTGTGATTATTTGAGTAATTGAGGTGGCCTTTTCCAATGTTCGGGAGAGGCCACTTCTCTTTAGGAAGGCAGAGCATCATGAAGAGAAAAAAGCTAGACGGTATCACGATTTTTCTGTTTTTATTGCCGGCCTTGGTTTTGTTCATTGGAATTCTTGCGGCTCCTTTGATTTCATCGGTAGTTAACAGTTTCTATCAGTACAAAGGTTTCGGTTCCAAGACGTGGCTCGGATGGGACAACTATAAGCGGTTGTTCGATAAAAACCAGATTCCTTTCTGGGATTCCGTTGTTCATGCGTTCATCCTTGCAGGTTTTTCGGTATTTCTCCAGCTCCCTCTTGCTCTTGGACTTGCTCTTCTTCTCGGAAGAGGCATCAAGGGAGAAAGATTCCTTCTTTCGGTTAACTTCCTGCCCGTTTTGATTTCTACCGTTGTTATCGGTCAATTGTGGTTGAAGGTTTTCCATCCGGAAGGTCTTGTAAACTCCTTACTGAGAGTGGTGGGATACCTGAAGGAAGGCGACAAAAATATCCAATGGCTAGGTGATGGTCAAGGCAAGTTGCTATGGGCATGCTTTATCCCCATGCTGTGGCAGTATGTCGGCTATCATATGTTGCTTATGTACGCAGGTGTAAAGAGTGTTCCTCCGGAACTTCGTGAGGCGGCGAAGATTGACGGTGCTACGGATTGGCAGGTTGACCGTTTCGTGGTCATCCCTTCCATGAAGCAGATCCTGAAGGTCAGCGTTATTTTCGCAGTTACCGGTTCACTGAAGTCCTATGACCTGATCAGAATTATGGCAACGCTTCAGACCAAAGAAGCTTCCGTGCCGAGTACCATCCTTATGGATTACATGACTTTGCGCGGTGAGTACGGTGTTGCGAGTGCGGTAGCAGTTTTGCTTATCTTGCTGTGCTTCTTCTTTGCGATCCTGATCAGCGCTGCGTTCAAGGAGAGGGACTGATATGGCAACGAATAAAACATATAATTACGCACAATATGAGGTACGTAAGACCAAACGCTGGGTCAACGTAATTATCACCATAGTGCTTGTCATCTGGGCAGTGATCAACCTGTATCCGCTGTACTGGATGCTTGCATTCTCTTTGAAGGACAATGACCAGATCCTCGTAACGAACCGTTTCGGACTTCCCAAGGGACTTCCTTCGGAATGGATCTGGAGCAACTACAAAGAGGCTATGGATACCGGCCCGATCGGTAAGTTCTTCCTGAACAGTATCATCGTCACCGGCGCTACCATCATTCTTACAACGCTCGCTGCCATGATGGCATCGTACGCGATCACGAGAATCCGTTGGCGCGGAAGTGAAATGATGAACCGTATTTTCATGCTTGGTATTACGATTCCGATTCAGGCCTCCATTATCCCGGTTTATCTGGTTGTAAGTAAGCTGCAGCTCATCAATACGCCGATCGCGCTGATCATTCCGTATTCGGCATTTGCATTGGCGATGGCGTTGCTGATCTGTACCGGCTTTATGACGCAGATACCTAAGGAACTCGACGAGGCAGCATATATCGATGGTTGCGGGCGCAGCAAGGTGTTCTTCAGCGTGATCCTTCCGCTGATGAAGCCGGCAGTTGCCACCACCGCGATCTACACTTTCCTGCAGTGCTGGAACGAGCTCATGTTTGCACAGACGTTCATGACCGGTCTTCAGTCCATGACACTTCCCGCAGGTATGGCACAGCTGTTCGGCAGCCATACGACGAAGTGGGGCCCGATCGGTGCGGCGCTTGTTATTGCAACGTTCCCGACGATCCTTTTCTACATCATGTTCAGCAGACGTATTCAGGATAGTTTCATTGCAGGTGCTGTCAAGGGTTGACGGCCATCGTTATCAATTGCATGCAATAAAAACACGAAACAAGGGCGGAGCTTTCCGGAAGGGAGCTCCGCTTCACTTGTTTCTACACATTTTACAAAAAAGAAAAGACATTTTTCGAAACTTTGTGTATCCGATGAGGATAATATGTGCTATACTGTAGCAGACTTTACGTTTTGAAAGTGTAGTGTCAGACAGGCGGAAACCA
>CADBLW010000202.1 GCA_902795625.1 uncultured Lachnospiraceae bacterium
GCCAACCGGATCTGCGAACAGGCAAAGGAACCATTCACTTGGACGTCCCTGGCGGAATCCGTCAAATGCAAGGCATACACGAGAAGCCGCATCGACCGCGCGCTCTGCCACTGTCTGCTCCGGCTTTCCGACGCGGACGCTGCCGTGTTCCGCGAGGGTGAACTTCCCTATCTTCGTGTCCTAGGTCTTCGCAAGGATGCCGAGGAACTGATCTCCACGATGGAACGCTCCTCCCGCATCCCGATGCTCGTACGTTTCCTTCGGGACTCCGCAGGGCTTCCCGATGCGGCAAAGCAGTTTCTCGCGGCGGACCTTCGCGCCTCCGCGCTCTACTCGCAGGTACTGTACCGCAAGACCGGCACAGTACGGGAGGACACGCACCGAAGGCTCCTTACTGTTTGAGCAATTCGCAAAAAAACGTAAAAGAGATCAGAAGCAATTCGTCGGCAGAATGACTCTTGCTTAACGCAAAAAACCCCGGACCGTTTGGTCCGGGGTTTCATCGTCTCAGGTTTTCTTACGATCACTCCTCGATGCCCTCAAGGAACGTGTCCTCATTGTAGTCATCGTCCGTCGTAACGGTTGCGATCGGATCGTCATATGCGTACGCATCCTGCGGGTTCATCTGAGCGTTCAGCTCTCTGCGGTTTGCGGCAACCACGCTGTAGCTGTCGTTGAGGGAGTTGATCAGACCCTCGGCAAGCTTCTTCGTGTTGTTGAACGCGTCAGCGAGGATACGCTCCATATCGCTCATGATATCGTTCGCGTAATTGAGGGCTCCCGTACGGATCGCCTCGGAATCATTTTCCGCGCTGGTACGGACCTCAGCAGCCTCATCGGACGCCTGGGAGATCATCTCCTGCGACTTGACATACGCCTGCTGCACGATCGCGTTCTCGCTCACGAGCTGCTCCGCCTTGATCTTGGCCTCCTTGATGATGGCCTCGGCGCGCTCCTCCGCCTGTGCGATGATGCTGTCGCGGTTTGCGATGATTTTCTGGTAGCGCTTGATCTCGTCCGGCGTGCGCTCCTTCAGCTCCGCCAGAAGCTCATACAATTCATCCTTCGGCACGGACACCTTGGTTCCGCCCCATCCGGACGTCTTGCAGGACTCGATAAAATCATAGATCTCATCAATGGTTTTCTCAATCGTTGCTCCCATACTCAATTCTCCTTTGGCTTATACAGTTTATTGTAAACATCTTCTACGACTTCCTGCGGCACAAACTGTGTGATGTCGCCGCCATAGCTCGCGATCTCCTTCACGATGCTGGAACTCAGATACGAGTACTCCACGCTTGTGGTGAGAAACACCGTATCCAGATCCGGGTTCAGCTTATGGTTGCCCTGCGCGATCTGCAGCTCATACTCGAAATCGGTCACGGCGCGAAGTCCTCGGATGAGCACGTTCGCTTTCTGCTGCTTCGCGAAATCGACAGTCAATCCGGAAAATGACATGACCTCCACGTTGGGGATGTCCTTTGTCACCTTGCGGATCAGCTCCAGCCGCTCCTCTACGGAAAATGCAGGCTTCTTCGCGTTGTTGTTCAGCACCGCGATGATCAGCCGATTCGTGATCCGGGAAGCTCTCTTGATGATGTCAAGGTGTCCGAGTGTGATCGGATCAAAGCTTCCTGCGTAGATACCAGTCTTCATTGTCTCTTCGTTCCTCCGGCAGGATAATTACTCCGTCGGTGTGAGAAACACATGACGGTTGGTTTTGTACTCCTTTACGCGCGCCATACGGTATCCCGGCACTTCCGTTACCGCGGTATCGTCAATCGCCGTCTCAACGATCACCGTCGCGTCCTCAGCGAGCAGTCCGTACCGCTTCATCGCTGACAGCGCCGAGAGCTCCAGGCCCTTGCCGTACGGGGGATCCAGAAACACAATGTCGAATTTCCGTTTCTCCGCGCTCATGCGTGCCAATGCCGCTCCGGCGTCCATCGCGTACACGGTCGCACGGTCCGTAAACTTCGTATGCGCAAGATTGTCCTTGATGCAGGTGATCGCCTCCCTCGAGCTGTCCGCAAAGCAGGCGTGCCGGGCACCCCGTGAGAGCGCCTCGATCCCGATCCCTCCGCTTCCTGCGAAGAGATCGAGGAATTCCTTGCCTTGAAGCTGCGGCTGCAGCATGTTGAAGAGCGTTTCCTTGATCCTGTCTGTCGTCGGGCGGGTGTTCATCCCGGCCGGAGTCTTAAGAAGAAGCCTTCTGGCCGAGCCCGCGATCACGCGCATAACAGACCTCCGAATACCGATTTTCTGCGATTGTTTCCGCGCTTGTACGCATAAACAACCACCTGTAATTATAGCCCAACAGTCCCGTTCTTGTCAACGAAAAATGTCATTTTCCGATGCCGTAAAATGTTCCCTTCCGACGTCGCAAACAGTCTCTTTCACGGCCGGAAATGTCGTCTCTCGTCGAACGGAATTTTCATTTTACAACGGGCAAAGCAGCTTCGACCCGCTCCACCGCGCCGTCGAGCTCGTGCACCGTGAGCTGCTCCGCAAGGCCCATGTCAACGACCTTTGCTGCGTCCGGATCGATGGGAAGCTTTGCGAGCACCGGAAGCACATGGTGCGCCGCAACCTCCTCGATCTTGCTCTCTCCGAACACGGCGTGCTGCTTTCCGCAGTCAGGACACGTAAAATAGCTGTAGTTCTCGACGATACCGAGGATCGGTATGTTCATCATCTTCGCCATATTGACCGCCTTGGCAACGACCATCGAAACAAGGTCCTGCGGGCTCGTAACGATGACGATCCCGTCCACCGGCAGCGACTGGAACACCGTGAGCGGAACGTCACCGGTTCCGGGCGGCATAGCCACAAACATGTAATCCACATCCCCCCAGCACACGTCGGTCCAGAACTGCTTGACCGTGCCTGCGATCACGGGGCCTCTCCAGATGACCGGAGATTCCTCCTCGTCAAGGAGAAGGTTGATGCTCATCACGCGGATGCCCTTAGCCGTTTCGATGGGCCAGATCCCGTCATCGTTTCCGCGGGCCGGACCCTTGACGCCCAATGCCTTCGGAATGGACGGGCCGGTGATGTCCGCGTCCAGGATTGCGCACTGATATCCCTTGTTCTGCAACGCAACCGCCAGGTTGACCGTCACGAAGGATTTGCCGACGCCGCCCTTGCCGCTGACGACACCGATCACCTTCTTCACACGGCTGTTCTTGTTCGCCGCCGCGAGGAAGCTCTCATTTTTCGCGCTGCGGCTGCCGCAGTTTGCGCTGCAGGTTGAGCAGTCGTGTGTGCAGTCGCTCTCCGGCGTGTTCGTTGTGTTTGTGTTCTCACTCATATACTTTACTTTCCTCCTTCGCCGCTGCCGCGGCGTTGTTATACTGTTTTGATCGTCCGCTGTCGCGGCTTATATCATACTGTTTCTTACTTGCCCTTACTTTCGCCGAGGATATCAGCCCCGTCGCCGTACTCCTTCTCGAAGGTCTCCGTCTTCTTCTGCTCCTCGCTCCGGCGAAGCAGCTCATCGTACTGCTGATACATCTTCTGGACGCCGTTTTCCAGCAGATAATAGTGCATGATATACGGAACCAGCAGGACAAGCAGCGCGCCGAACAAAAGAAACATCGGAATGCCGGGATCAGCCACGCAGTACAGCGCAACTCCGACAGACAAAAGAGCGAACAGCACCGTCACGATCAGGTGGACCAGTCTCTCATGCATGAAAAATCCGATCTGGATCAGATGTTTCTTCACCTCCGCGTCATAATCCACGGCGATCGGCGGATGCTCCAAAAGCCTGTCGATCTGTGCCAGGTACGCAAGGATCCGTTTCTTCATCGCGCTCTCCTTTCCTTACTCATCAAACATTGTCCGTATGATACGCGTCTGTCTTATGCGGCTTCTAACGGATCTGTCCCGTCACCGTCCTCCGGTTCAATCCCTGACCTCGTGCAGCGTCTCACAGAACCTGTTGCGGATCGCGAGATCGATATCGTCCCCCAGAAGCGGAACGCTCTCCGCCCACAGAATGCCTCCCGCCATCGCGTAGTGGCCTCCGCCGTTTCCGACGCCCTCCAGTGCACAGGAGATCAGCTGTCCGGCATTGACGTCGCGCTCCTCCGAGCGCACCGAGAACTTCATGCCTCCGCGTCTGTCCGCGTACACCACCGCGATCTTCACGGTGTCAAGGGCGAGAATGAAATTACATACACTCGCAATCAGTCCGTCGGGGCAGTCGAACGGGATGTGCACGAAGCCTATTCCGCCGTGCACCTCAATGCCCTGGATCGCGGCACCGTACGCTCTCAGATCGGAAATCTGAAGACTGCTGTTCTCAAGCCTCCGTATGATCGAATGGTCAGCAAGTCTGTGAAGCTTTGCAAAGGCGGCAATATCGTCGTCCGTGACCCCGGAGCAAAGGTTTCTCGTATCCACCTTCAGTCCGTAGATCAGGGCCGTCGCGACCATTGTCGGGATCTCCTCGCCGAGTTCCTCGTACATCTGTGTCACGATGGTCGCGCAGGATCCGACGATCTTATGTATCACGATGTCATACTCCGCGTTCGTAACCCACGGATGATGATCGATGCACACGCGCTCCA
>CADBLW010000203.1 GCA_902795625.1 uncultured Lachnospiraceae bacterium
CACATGCCCAGCGAGGACATGACGCCGAGGATCGACGCGGGTGATCTGATCATCTTTTACCGCCTCGACCGGAGTCCGAAGTTCCAGGACGTCGTCGTGTTCGAGAAGGACATCGACGGAACCGGAACCAAGACGATGATGATCGGACGGGTTATGGCAGTGCCCGGAGACACGGTGGATATCACCGCGGGCAATCATATCGCGGTCAACGGAAACTCCATCGTGGAGCCGATGATCTACACGCCGACACCGAAGCGCGAGGACCGTGTCGCGTACCCGCTGACGATGGGTGAAGAACAGTATTTCATTCTGGTGGACAACCGGACGGACGGCATGGACAGCCGCTATTTCGGACCGGTATCGAAGAATGAGATACTCGGTATGGTGATTACACTGATACGACGGACAAAATTGTGATCCCGGAGGAACGGGATCGCGGAAAGGAAGCGATGGATGCTGTTAGTCAAACTGAAAAGTATTCTTAATATGGTCAGCCTGGCCGGCATTCGTGTGCTTGTTGTCACGACGGCCTTGCTGGGATCGACATTGGTGGTCTACAGCGGGTATTCGCTTTACGAACAGATTTATACGCAAAACAGGGCGTTCAGCTCCGGAAGTCTGCAGTATGAAGAGGGAACGCCTCTTTCCGCTGTCCAGGAATCCTTCGCCGAGGAGCGCGCGGATTACCGGGCGTGGCTTCGCGTTGAGGATACGCACATCAATTACCCTGTCATGCAGGGGAAGGATGATCTGTACTACGCCAACCATGATGTTGACGGCAAGAGCAGCCTGACCGGCGCGATCTATCTCGCCTCGGCCAACGCGGCGGACATGAGCGATAATTATATCGTGGTGTTCGGCCATCACATGGATAACGGAGCCATGTTCGGCGACCTGGATCTGTTCCTGAACGCCGATTTCCTGGAAAAGCATCAGACCGGTGAGCTTGTGTTCCCCGGCGGTGCTTACGACATTCAATTTTTCGCAGTGCTCGAGACGGACGCCTACGACGATATGGTTTATCTGACCAAGGATAAGGATCTCGAAAAGCTGCTCAGCTACATCAGCCTGAATGCCAAGGTTCAGAAGCCCCTGACGGCCAAGGACGCGACGAGGATCGTTGCTCTGTCCACCTGTGCCGGTGCAACGACCAACGGACGAGTTGTTCTCTTCGGCGTGCTGACGCCGGTGGAGAGGCCCGAACCGACGACGGAGCCGAGCGTGACGGATACGCCGACGCCGACCGTGACGACCGAGCCGGAGATCAGCGGCGCTGCAGAGCCCACGGGCGAGCCCGCGACACCGACTCCGACCATGACGGGAAGTCCTTCCGAGGTTACGCCGGTACCTACGGTGACCGATAAGCCGAACGGCGGTCCGGACGCTCCCAAGACGGGTGAGCATTTGTCGTGGCTTGGACGGTTCTTCAACCGGTTCCTGCCGGGCGGAAGCTCGTACGGCTGGAACGCGTGGGCGCTGGTCAACCTGATCTGCGTGCTTGCGACATTTTACATCGTATTCCCGTTCCACAACCTGCGCCTGAAATTCAGCCGCATCGACAAGATGCGCAAGGTCAACAGCGCCAAAGCCGCTCTGTGGGACGCGGAAGGTCTTACACCCGCGCAGCTTGCCGAGCGTGAGTCGATTATGGAGATCGCCCGCCGGCTGAGCAAGAACGGCAAGGTGACGCGCGAGGAGTTCGGCAGGGCTGTCGAGCGCCGCTATTACCGCGTGGGTTCCTTCTCACGCAGGTTCATGCTCGGTATCGCTGTAGAGGCACTGATCGCCTCGGTAGGGTTCTTAGCTTTTGTTAATACGGAAAATATGCGTCTTCCGATGGTCCTGATCGACCAGTGGACGCCTTTGATGCTGTTGCTTATGGTAACATGCTGGGTCGCGGATGTTGCGCTGACCCGCTATCGCGTAAAAGATAAAGAGAATGCAACGGAGTAAGCTCCGTTCGTTAACCCGGAGGTTAATTACAGATGAAACGGTTGCTGGCATGGATCACAATCGCATGCATGCTTCTCAACATCGTGGGATCTCATTGCGTCGCTGTCGCGGCGGGAGAGAGCATCGCACGTGATGTTGTCGTGCGCTCGGAAGAGCCGGTGACCGGAGATGAGACAGGTGATATCGTTCCCGAAACGGCAACGCAGGACCGCGGCACGAAGGCTGCCGACGGTTCGGAGCTCACGCTGACGGAACAGACGATCACTGCCGATTGTCCCCAGGGCAAGGCTTACGAGGAAGATCAGATCGTATTGTCCGGTCTGCTTCCCGAGGGCGCCATCGCCGAGGCGGTTCCCGCCGAGGTGGAGGTGGAAGGCCAGGAAGTTCTCGTTGCGTATGACATTTCCGTCTACGCGGGTGAGGAGCAGAAGGCCGCGGACATCAAGTGGCAGCCCGAAGATACGAAGCTCCAGGTCGAGATCAGCAGTCCCGCCATCGAGGACACTGACAACGACGTGGAGGTATGGCATAAGGATAACGATGACGCGGATCCCGAGCTTGTGGCAACGAAGCCGGCAGACGGGTCTTCCGTCGCGTATGATACCGACAATCTTACGGTGAGCGCGGTTGTCAGAGTCGTGCTTGAGCAGACGCTCACGACCTCGGACGGATCAACCTACAATGTTCAGGTTACCTACAGCGATAAGGCCGGCATTCCGATGGAAGGCACGGAGCTTCTCGTGTCCGAGCTTCGCAAGGGCGACGCGGGCTACGACGAGTACATCGCCGCTTCCGCCGGAAAACTCGGCATCG
>CADBLW010000204.1 GCA_902795625.1 uncultured Lachnospiraceae bacterium
CTGTGAAGATCGACGCGCCCTCGGATTTCAAGGTGGAGATCGCGGATATCGACCGCTGCCCTCGCTACATCGGCGTGGAGATGAACGGCGTGTGCGTCAAGCCCTCGCCCTTTGCGATGCAGAGCCGTATCTGGCGCGTAGGCATGCGCCCGATCAACGCCCTTGTTGACATCACCAACTACGTCATGCTTGCAACCGGAAACCCGACGCACGCATTTGACGCTGACAATATCAAAGACCACATTGTGGTTCGCCGCGCGGCGGATGGGGAAAATCTTCTCCTCCTCAACGGCAAGGAGCTTGCGCTGTGCAACGACGACCTCGTGATCACCGACGCCGAGGGCCCTGTGGCTCTGGCCGGTGTCATGGGCGGCGCGAAGGATTCGATCCTTCCGAAGACGACGCGTGTCATCCTCGAGGTTGCCAACTTCGAGTCCACCGGCATCCGCCGTACCGCGCTGCGCTATGACAACCGCACCGAGGCTTCGTCCCGCTACGAGAAGGCCATCGATCCGGAGCGCTGCGACCAGGCTCTGGCGCTGTCCCTTCAGTACTTCCGCGAGTTCTATCCGGAGCTTCAGATCACCGGTTACTGCGACCGTTACGAGAAGAAACTGGAGCGCGCTGAGATCGACGTCAACCTCGACTGGCTTGCTCGCCGCCTCGGAAAGCATCTGACCAACGACGACATCCGCGCGAAACTTGAGATCCTCGGCTTTGACGTTGCCATCAACGGCGACAACATGCACGTGATCGCGCCCACCTGGCGTTCCACGGGCGACATCTCCATCAAGGACGACGTGATGGAGGAAGTTGCGAGAATGTACGGCTACGACCACTTCGAGGCCACGCCGTTTGAGACGAGCTTTACCGGCGCGATCAACCAGAAGGAGATCGACCTCGTCCGCAACATCAAGGAGTACCTTGCGATCCGCTGCGGTATGCAGGAGATCTACACCTACCCGTGGATGAACGACGTGTTCGTAAACGCGGTGATGCAGAGCACGGACGGCATGCTCCGTCTCTCGACGCCGCCGGCTCCGGACTTGAGCTACCTTCGCTCCTCGCTTCTGCCGAACCTCTGCGAGGCAGTCGTGAAAAATGAGCGTTATTTTACGGAATTTTCCATCTTCGAGGAGGCGCAGGTGTTCACCGACGCGGACTACACGTCCCCGTACGACGCCACCGAGAGCCTGCCGAAGCAGCGCCGCAACATCGCGGCTGCGGTTGCCAGCGCGACCAAGAGCGTGAACGAACTGTTCCGCGAAGTCAAGGGCGCCCTGGAGTACATGCCTCGCTTCACGCACATGGAGAGCTTCACGTTCCGCAAGGACGTCAAGCCGGTTTGGGCGGACAACGTGGTATGGCAGAACATCTACCGCGGCGACGTGAAGATCGGTGACATCGGTCTCGTGGCCAAGAAGGTGTCCATGGACTGCGGCATCAAGAACCTGACGGTGCTTGTGTTCGAGATCGACACGACGCTCCTGAAGCCTCTGATCTCCCGCACCAACCGCTTCACGCACCTGGCTGAGTATCCGACCACCGACTACGACATCTCGATGCTGTTCGATTCGGCAACTACCTGGGAGGAGATCAAGGCCGTGATCGCCATCAAGGAAAACGGCCCCGTGAAGAAGGCCGACTTCGTCGACGAGTACCGCGGAAAGCAGATCCCGGCGGGCAAGAAGTCCGTGACGATCCGCCTGACCATCGGCTCGAACGAGAAGACGCTCACCAGCGAGGAGATCGAAAATGCCGCAGGCAGCGTGATGAAGCAGCTTTCCAAGAGACTCGGCGCAGAGCTGAGAACGCAGTAAAAACACTTAGGACCTCGCGAATGCGAGGTCCTTTTTCACAGAAATTACACTGTGTTAACCATCTCTCAAAAGCAATAAACGGTTGATTTTGTACCCCTGTTCGAATACAATAAAAGGCAGACGGGGGCTTTTGGTCTGACGGAATCTGACAGGCGGCTGACAGCAGTCAGCGCGCCGAGGAGGGAAGAGCATGAGAAGTAAAACATATAAAACATGGTTGAGAGCAGCGGCTGCGCTGCTGTTGTCCGCCGTGTTGATCCTGACCGGACTGTCCGGCGTGTATCCGGTGGATACGGCTGCGGCAGCGGGTCTTAACGGTTCGGCTGCGGGCTCCGGATCTGCGGTGCGCCGTGAGGTCAGCGCGGATCTCGAGGCGGCGCTGGAAGCATTTTTCGAAGCACCGGTGGACGTGCGGCTCAAGGCAGTGCCCGGGGATGTCTCCCCCAACGCGATCCTTGTGACGTATGAGAAGAGCGAGGTGATGGCCGCGTGGCTCGCGCAGGACGAGGAGACCCGGAAGGCGATCCTGGACGGACTCGGCTACGAGGACTGCGTGTTCTTCGCGCAGATCGACTGGGCAATTGACAGCACTACGGACTGGCATCACAGCACCGTTTGGGATACCGAAACCGGCCACGCCTACGTCGATGAGGAGCATCCTGACGAGTTCGTGCTCGGCGATTGGGCGTACGTGAACTGCGCCGTCTCCGCCAACACGACGGACATGTCGACGATCTTCCAGGTGATGGGAAAAGTCAATGACGAGAAGGATACCCACTGGAACGACGGAATGAAGGGCGAGTTCAGCAAGGGCTGGGGCAGCGTGCTGAAGTCTTCCCAGTACACGGCTATGACCGCCGAGGAGATTGCGAAGCTTAACAGCGGTGACAATGGCAATAGCGGCGATAACGGTAACGGTACCGACAATGGCGGCGCCAGCAACGCTGGCACCA
>CADBLW010000205.1 GCA_902795625.1 uncultured Lachnospiraceae bacterium
ATATCCGTTACCTTGTGTTCTACAGGCGGATCAGTCCACTTATACGTCCCCTCTCTGTATCTCAGCATATGTTTCTCCCTGTTCCTTTCTCCGTTGATCGCCGTCGCCCGGACCGCTCCTACTGTACAGGCGCCAGCGTATTGATGTCAAACTTTTTCTTGTCCCCTCCCTCGAGGGAGACGGCAATGTATTCTTCCGTGACCTCATCGATCCGGTCACACCACTCGATATCGCCTTCCCGCCCGGTCTCGACCCACTGGGGCGTGTTCCTGTCATACATATATCCTTCGAACGGTTCACACAGGTTATATTTGATGATCCCACAGCCCACCGTTACGCAAAAACGTTCCTCGGGATCTATGTAGGCGTCTTGCGGATCGCCGTAGAAATGTCCGACACTCGCCACATACTTCGAATCAGGTTTTCTGTATAATTTCGCTTCTTCATAATCTCGCAGGATATAATAGTTTTTCGATTCGGCGAGGATACCCCCTTCGAGATCATTATCAATTCTGTAAATTTCAAAACGGCTGTTCCCGTACACAATATTCTTATGCTCTGAGGACCTTCCTCCGACAATCTCGCTGATATACGGCTGAAGCACCTCCCACTCATCTTCAGGTATTTCATACGGCTTCACGGCGTCCAAAGAGATCATTCGTTTCATACGTGTGATCTCATCTTCCGGCTTCCGCGTATACCTTGTAATCCATATCTTCATTTTCCGACCTCTCCTCTCCCCGAGTCTCCTCTCTCCCGGAGTTCCCCTGTCTCATACGGGTTCCTCGGCGTAATACCACAGATGCGCCGTATAGATCCGCTCCGTAAAATCCGTCTCCTCGTCAAATATCTCCTCGAAATACTCCGTCTCGTGCAGCCCGGTCGTGATCCCTCTGTCGCCGGCGAAGGACCGGCCGCCCTCGATCCGCGTCCATTTCTGTTCCTCCCAGTCTCGCTTCCAGAAGGTATCGTAGTACTCCCGGTCGTAGAAAATGATGATCTCCGACTCGTGCAGATCCGGGTAGCTCAGAAGCGCCGCGACCTTGCAGAAAGGCAGCCCCTCCGGCTTGTTCCGGACGATCTCCTCGGTCTTGGCAATCCATGCCTTGCAAAATGTGGTCTTCACCCGGCCGCTTGTGCCCGGCATTTCAATCCACGGCGAGCAGGGCACATGAAAATGCTCACATCGCCCGTCCGTCCTCTTGAACGGCTCGATCAGGCTGATTTCCCGAAGCAGTCTCTGCAGCTTCTGCCGCTGCCCGCGCACCTTGAATTTGCGCTTTTCCTGCCTGCTTTTCACATAAATACTAAACATCGCTGCCTCCCCATCGGCTCCTGCTGTTCCCGATTTTCCGATTACGAACTTACCTTCCCTGCATATACCGGCTCTGCCTTCGCGGCATCCACCCGTATCACCGGCAATACTCCCGAGTCATTGCAGGTTACGTCCGTGCCGTGGTCGTAGATATACCCCATATCGCATATATAGGTGGCGCTGGACGGCGAGTAGCCGTTAGTGCGCATGAACCAGAAGCCGTTCCCGCGGTATGTGTCCACGGGGCTGTACCAGGTTCCTTTCGACATTGCGTACATGGTCGGCCGGAAGCGCTTGGCCGGATCGTCGACGCCTGTTTTTGCGTAAAATCCATGCCTCACGGCCTTATTGTCCAGGAAGACATCCTCCCCGCTCAGGACATACACCCGGGCAGGGGAAGCGATCCCGGAACCCGTGCCGTATTTTCTGTTTTTGTTGTTCTCAATATAATCGTATATGATCGCTTCCTTCTCCTCCGGAGTGAATGCTTCATCGTAAAATTCAACATCCAGGAACAGGGCAAGATAGCTGTTTTCCCACGACACTGCCGTGGATTCGCGGTTGTACGGCGCACAGTCAACCAGCCGGTCGCTCAGCAGCGTCAGTTCATCACCGTTGATCTCTATGACTCGCCATTTCAACGGCTCATACTTGAAATAGTGATAGCGTTCCTCGTCGTCCCACCTGTAATGCTGTGAGCTCGCGGAAAATGTTCCGCCGCGGGTCCTGAGATACCTCTCGCCGTCCACCTCGGCCTCGTTATTGTTCCATTCCGCGCCGGAAAGCCTGTCGTACAGATCATCATCGATGATGAGATCCCCTTCCTTTACGGCATAGTCATCTACCGGATACGCATCCGTGCTCCGTATGACCTCGCTCTGGGGATAGGAGCCGTAATACACGCAGTCCCATGTCGTCCGCTGCCCGGAGGACTTCGATGCATCCGCTTCGATCACAGGCTCCGACAGGGTGCCGTTGGAAACCGGCGTGTAGGAATACTCTGCGTTGCCCCCTGCGCCGCCTTTGCCTAAAGCCTCAACGTCGATCACCATATCCGTGGAAAATTCATACTCTGCAGCAAGGTCTGCCTTCTTCAGATTGACCCAGACGGCGGGAAGCACGCCGGAATCAATGCAGTTCACGTAGCATCCCCTGTTGTACAGGCAGCCCATCTCGCTGACAAACACGGCATTTGACTGCGAGTACCCGTTCGTGCGCAGGAACCAGAACCCGAACCCGTCGGTTTCCCCTGCGCGGCTCACCCATGCGCCTCTCGCCCTGGCGTAATCCGTCGGGACGAATCTCCTGCCGAGGTCATTCACGCTGTCGCTCGCGGCAAAGCCGTGCTTTTTTGCATTTTCCGAATAAAACACTTCCTCCTCGGAAAGGACGAACACGTAGTCCTCGGTCGCATCGCCGCAGTCCGTCCCGAAGTAATAATTTTTCGAATTCTGTATCGTGCTCTTCAGGATGCATTCTTTTTCTTCTTCGGAAAATGCCCTCCCGTAAAACGCATCCCCGTTCAGAAACTTCCGCAGGTCCGAATCGCACCACAAAACGTCCCTCGCCTCAATGTTATAGGGATAGCAGTCCACCAGATTATGGCTGACGAGCAAGGCCTTATCATCCGTTACCTCAAGCACCCGCCAGGTGATCGGCTCCTTCGTAAAATACCGATACCCGGACGAGGTCTCCATCCGGACATAGCCGACACCGTCAACCACGGCTTCATCATTTTCCCATTTCGCGCCGAGAAGCTTATCATCCGCGGACACTTCCCGGTTGGGATAAGACCCGAAACTGACACAATCCCAGGTGGTTTTCTTCCCTCCGGGCAGTCTCCCGTCTTCCGTTATGCGCGGATCCGAAAGCCCTGCCTTGCCCGGCCTGTTGTTCAGCCACAAAAACGTAAGGCATCCTGCCAACAACAAGGCTAAGACAATGCCGCAGATGATTATGATTTTCTTCTTAGAAGTGCGCTCCATTGAC
>CADBLW010000206.1 GCA_902795625.1 uncultured Lachnospiraceae bacterium
CCAGACGGATGCAAGCGGTGATCTTGGCAAATGTCTCGTCATCGATGCCGTTGTCAAACACATCCGGATCGATGTCGTCGGCACGCTTTACACGCGGCACGCTGATCGTGTGCGGTCCTACGCCGTGCACGGCCTCGAGGTGCTCCGCGTGCATGATCAGTCCGGCAAATTCGTATTTGTACAGCTCAAGCCCGAACAACACGCCAAGTCCGACATCGTCGATGCCGCCCTCCATCGCGCGGTCCATCGCCTCGGTGTGGTACGCGTAATTGTGCTTCGGTCCGGCCGGGTGCAGTCTCTCGTAGCTCTCCTTGTGATAGGTCTCCTGGAACAGGATGTAGGTGCCGATGCCGGCCTCCTTGAGTTTGCGGTAATTTTCCACAGTGGTCGCCGCGATATTGACATTCACGCGGCGGATGTCGCCGTCTTTGTGGTGCACGCTGTAGATCGTCTTGATGCACTCGAGGATGTACTCGATCGGGTTGTTCACGGGGTCCTCGCCGGACTCGATCGCAAGACGCTTGTGGCCGAGGTCCTGCAGAGCGATGACTTCCTCGCGCACTTCGTCCTGTGTCAGCTTCTTCCGCGGTATGTGCTTGTTCTTAATGTGGTAAGGGCAGTAGACGCAGCTGTTGACGCAGTAGTTTGAAAGGTACAGCGGTGCGAAGATTACGATACGGTTTCCGTAAAATGCGAGTTTGATCTCCTCCGCGATCTGATAGATCCGTTCGGTGACCTCGGGAAGATCGCAGGCGAGCAGCACCGATGCCTCGCGGTGCGTCAGTCCCGCACAGGTGCAGCCCTTGGCTGTCTTCTGCGGTCTCGCCTTCTCCAGAATGCTTTCGATCAGCGGAAGGTCATGCTTGTGCTCCTCCGCATACTTCAGAGTTTCGCGGATTTCTTCATCGTTGATGAACTCCTCCGCGATCAGAGATTTGGGGTCGTACTTTGCCATTGTTAGATTGTCCTTTCTTGCGGGTCAGAAAAATCTTCCCCGTCAGATGATTGTGTGTTTATTGTATCATTTCACGAAGCGAACTGCAATACGCCGTTCGCCCGATACAATCGTTTCGTTGCGGCCGGCGCAGGGCTCCCCGGCCCGTCGCCGGTCACTGCTCCGCCGCAGGGTTTCCTCTCTCCGTCGCAGTTCACTGCTCCGCCGCAGGGTTTCCGCGTTCCGCAGATGGTGATTGCTCCGCTGCAAAATCCCCGCGGTCCGTCACGATCTCGTACCCGATGGATCCGATCCGGCTTGCAAGACACCGGATGCACTGCGCGGACTCCTCGCCGGTGCAGATCTTGTTGTCGTACAATTCGTACTGCTTACGCACGTCGGTAGGACTTAAGTTCGGCATCACCACATTGGCTCCTGCACGGATCCCGAGTTCACGCCCCTGCGGATGCATCGTGCCAAGCGCCGTCGTCGCTGGAAGCAGCACTCTCGGATGAATCAGCCGGATCACGCTCAGCAGAAAACACGTAAGTTCCACACTGCCCGCAGGCTCCGCGGCAAACGGCGTTTCATGGTGCGGAACGAACGGTCCGATGCCGCACATTTCCGGACGGAAGGTTTCAATAAATTTGAGATCCTCCGCAAGGTTTCCCATAGTCTGGTACGGCGAGCCGACCATGAATCCGCAGCCGGTCTGATAGCCAAGCTCGCGCAGGTCGCGCAGACACCGCATACGATTGTCATAGCTCATCTCCGGCGGATGCAGCTTTCTGTAATGATCCGCATCAGCCGTCTCATGACGCAGCAGATACCTGTCCGCGCCGGCCTCTCGGAGTTTCCTGTAGCTCTCCCTGCTCCGCTCCCCGAGGGACAGCGTAACCGCGCAGTCGGGGTGTCTCTCTTTTATCGTCCGTATGATCCCGCACATGACATCGTCCGTGTAGTAACCATCCTCGCCTCCCTGCATGACAAACGTCCGAATTCCGATGGTATAACCTTCCTCCGCGCACGCAAGGATTTCCTCCGCGGACAGACGATACCGCTCGCAGTTTCGGTTGCTCCTTCGGATCCCACAGTACAGGCAGTCATTTTTGCAAATGTTGCTGATCTCGATCAGCCCGCGGACAAACACCTTCGTGCCGTAATACTGTCTTCGCACGGCATCCGCCGCCGAAGCAAGATACTCCGCCGTCGCACTGTCGCGATTTGTCAGCAATTCCTCGTATTCCCCGAGGCTGAGGGTATGTTCCCCGATCAATTTATCCGCCAGAACTTTCTCACGTGCCTCGATCAATTTCTCCGCCGGTGCTTTCTCACGATCCTCCATCAGTTTCTCCGCCGGCACTTTCTCACGATCCTCCATCGGCCGTTCACCTCACTGTTTTTTCTCGCCTTCCCAGTACTCGTATACATCCTCGGTCTTCG
>CADBLW010000207.1 GCA_902795625.1 uncultured Lachnospiraceae bacterium
CTCTGTCTGGCGCGCCGCTTGTCAATACCCATCATAGCAAATGCGATACCGTTTGTCACTAAGAGAATTGCCGCGATGATCGCAATGTGCTCTTCACACCATATCTTCATAATGCACCGTCGAAAAATGCCGTAATTCTATCGGATTATGCGTCAGTTTGCGCGAACCGCCGCCAACGTCCCTATGCGCGAACCGCGTCCGCAAGCTCCGAAACCGCTACCGCGCGCTGCTCTCCCGTAGCCATGTCCTTGAGCATCACGGTCCCCTGTGCCGCCTCGTCCTCGCCGATGATGGCCGCGTACGGAACTCCGATCTTCGCGGCGTACTTCATTTTCTGCTTCATGCCCTTGCTCTGGCAGTACACATCCGCGCTGATGCCGGCTCCGCGGATCGCCGACGCCGCCGTGAGCGCCGCACCGAGCTGTGCCTCGCCCATGGGGATCACAAGACAACGCGCCACACAGCCGCTGCCTGC
This sequence comes from uncultured Lachnospiraceae bacterium, assembly GCA_902795625.1. GTDB lineage: Bacteria > Bacillota > Clostridia > Lachnospirales > Lachnospiraceae > ISDg. Next base: position 476 of record CADBLW010000207.1, read on the forward strand.
GGGGATCAGCCCGTTCTCCTTGAGCTGGTAGAACAGTCTCGTCAGGCCGATGCTGATGCCGATGCCCGGAAGTTTCTGGGCCGTATAATACTCGGCAAGGCTGTCGTAGCGGCCGCCGGAGCAAACGCTGCCCATGCTCGGGTAATCGTTGAGCATCGTCTCAAACACCGTGCCGGTGTAGTAATCAAGTCCTCTCGCGATCGTGAGATCGATGATGAACGCGCTCTCCTCGACGCCGAACAGGCGGAGGTACGAAACTACCGTTGCAAGCTCCTCCACGCCCTGCTTGTACAGTTCATTCTCAATATCCTGCGCGCGCAGCGCCTCGATCACGTCATCGTTCGCTCCGCGAAGCGCAAGGAACGACAGTATCCTCTCCGCGTCCTCCGCCTTCACGCCGAACTTCTCAAGCTCCTCCGTGACCGCATCGCGGCCGATCTTCTCAAGCTTGTCGATGGTGCGAAGGATGCCGCCGATGATCTCCGAGTAGCCGAGCTCCGCAAAATACCCGTTCAGCACCTTACGGTTGTTCATGCGGATCGTAAACGCGCCGAAGGCAAGCTCCTTAAACACGTTGTAAATGACCGCGGGCATCTCGGCGTCGTAGACGATGTCCAGGGAATCCTGGCCGATCACGTCGATATCACACTGATAGAACTCGCGGAAACGTCCCTTCTGCGGGCGCTCGCCGCGGAACACCTTGCTCATCTGGTAGCGCTTGAACGGGAACGCAAGCTCCCCTGCGTGCTGCGCAACATAGCGCGCCAGCGGCACGGTCAGGTCGAAGCGAAGCGACAGGTCATTGTCGCCCTTCTGGAAGCGGTAGATCTGCTTCTCCGTCTCGCCGCCGGCCTTTGCCAGCAACACCTCCGACAGCTCGATCAGCGGCGTGTCAAGAGGCAGAAAACCGTAGCGCTCGTACACGCTGCGGATCGTGTCATACATTCTGTTAAATGCGATCTGATCCTCCGGCAGCAGTTCCATGAACCCCGGCAGGATCTTCGGTTGTACTTTGTTCTTGCTCATATATCCTCCATTCCGCGGTCACCCGCGGCTCTTCTTCACTTATTATCCAATGCCGGTCCGGAGCTCTGTCCGTCACCGGCGGCACGCGCTTCACCCCGCGCGGGGCTTGGGTAGTTCATTCTTCTCCGCGGTCACCCGCGTGCGTTTCCTGCGCGGCCGCAACAGCGTTCGCCTCCACAAGCGGCGTCTCATCCACCTCGATGGTGAGCGCCTTGTCGATCAGCTCCTTCACCGGCGCGAACTCCGGTCCGTATACGACCTTTAAGAATGCAAGGAACACTCTCATATCGTACTCTCTTACATCCTCGATCATCTCGACGATGGCCGTGTCCACGGAAAATGCCGCACGGTACGTGCGGTTGCTCACCAGCGCCGCGAACACGTCGCACACGCGCAAAATGCGCGCGCCGTACGGGATCTCATCCTCCTCGAGATGGTTCGGATACCCCGTGCCGTCACAGTTCTCATGATGGTTGGCGATAAACGAGATGATCTCCTCCGAATACCCGCCCTCCTTGCGGAGCACGTCGATACCGAGGGTCGGATGCATGCGCACATATTTGGAGCGCTCGACCGCGAGAATGTCGTCGCGATGGCCGTAGATGACGTCCGCGAGTTCCAGCTTGCCGATGTCGTGCAGCATGCCCGCCACGGCAAGTTCGTCGCAAAATGCCTCATCCTCGCCGAGAGCCTTCGCCACAAGCACCGCAAGAGCGCTCACGATCTCGCCGTGGGCGCAGAAATCCCGCAGGTCACGCTCAACCGTGAGGCGTGCACCCATGCGTGCGATCAATTGTCTCTCGCGTTCCAGGTTCATACTGCTCTCCGTTATTTTCGGCCGCCGTTCTGCATTCTGCGCTCGTCCGGGCAGCCCTTATCGATCGTTTCTTCACGGCAGAACATTTGCCGCCAGAAACGACCGCTTTCTCTCGATCATCTCGTCGATGCGGTCGATGTAGTCCGTCAGGCTCTTCACATTTTCCACGCGCTCAATGCGGTCTTCATCGTAAAATACAAACTTCGACATCGCGCCCGCGCCGGCCGCCAGGATCGTCTGTTTTTCCTCCATGATGAGGATGTTGTAGATGCCCTCTCTGCCGTAGCGCGCGTAGCCGACATTTTCCAAATTCTCCGCCATGTTCTTCTGACGGTAGAGATAGTAGGGCAAATACTCCTGCTCGCGGCAGAAGCGGATGCTCTCCGCAAGCATCTCCGTGACGCCCTGCGCCTCCATACCCTCGTAGTCCTCCCGCTGCGTCGTCAGACGCGCCGCGCGCTTGCGGGCAAGGGTGTGCACCGTGAGGGAATCCGGCTGCAGCTTCGCGATCTGCGCGAGGGTGTCCCGCACGTCGTCGGGGCACTCGCCGGTCAGACCGATGATGATATCCATGTTGATGTTGTCGTGCCCAAGCTCGCGGGCCATGTGCATCGCGTCCACGATCTGCTGCACCGTGTGCCGCCGCCCGATCAGGTCGAGGGTGCGCTGCTGCATCGTCTGCGGGTTGATGCTGATGCGCGTCACGCCCTGCTCCTTCAGGATCCGAAGCTTGCGCTCCGTGATGCTGTCCGGTCTTCCGGCCTCCACCGTAAACTCGATGCAGTCCTCCATCGGAAGGAATTTCCGCACGGTGGTGAGCAGCCTCTCCAGCTGCTCCGCCGACAGCGCCGTGGGCGTGCCGCCGCCGATGTATATCGTCTGCAGCTTCTTCCCGGGCATGCATGTGCCGAGGTATTCAATCTCCTTTGTGAGGGCGTCCAGATACGCGTCCGTAAACTTCCCGAACCGCTCCAAAGGATAGGATGTGAACGAACAATAATGACACGTCGTCGGGCAGAACGGAATACCGATGTAAATGCTGTAACCGTCGCGGTAATTCATGCCCGTGAGGATTTCCCGCTCGCGCCTCGCAACCTGCAGGCTCGTCGCGATCTTCTCCTCGCTCACGAGGTACTCTTCTCTCAGCCGCGCCTCGATCGCCGCGGTCTCCTCTCCTGCCTCCATCGCCTCGTACACAAGCTTCGTCGGGCGCACTCCCGTGAGGATGCCCCAGGGCAGCTCCGTGCCCGTCTGCTCCGAGAGGACGCGGTAGATCTCCCGCGCCACGCGGTTCCGATACGCCTTGCGCTCTGGATCCACTCCGTCCGCGTCCGCGCGGCCTACGCATTCGCCGCTTCTGTACACGCGGATCCGGTACCAGTCGTTCATCAGGATGCAGGAAAATGTATACTCATACGCCGGATTGGCCGCCAGCAGGAGCGTCGGCTCCTCGCGGCAGAGGTCCCTCATGGGCTCCTCCTCGGCTTCGTAATGGTTCACTTCAAACTCGCTGTGCGGAAGGAATGCTCGGATCAGCGGACGCAGTTCCTGCTCGTAATCACGCCCGTACAGGTTCAATTCGATCAGGGTGTCCATCGCGCTCCTTTCTCCGGGTTCAGTCCTTCACCTCGGGGTTCTCATTTTTCTTCCGCTTAAACAGCCCGCGCTTCCCTGCGCGCGCAGCGGCAAGGGACTCGGCGACGGTCTCCTTCGTCTGCCCCTTCTCCCAGGTGTACATGTTGTACCGCTTCTCATACTCGATGTTGGTCGCGGGGCCGTGGCCCGGGAACACAAGCGTCTCGTTCGGCAGCCGGTACAACTGCTTCCGGATCGACTCGACCAGCGTCTTCATATCGCCCGTGGGCAGGTCCGTCCGCCCGACGCTCTCCATGAACAGCGTGTCACCGCTGAACAGCACAGCCTCCGTCGGGAAGAAATAGCACACGCCGTCCTCGGTGTGCCCCGGCGTCGCCAGGCACGTGATGGGGAATCCGGCATACTCGACCAGCTCCTCATCCTCCACATAGCGGTTCACCGGAAAATGCATCAGCGACTCCGGAAAATATTCCTCCGCCCCCTTAGGCGCAATCTTGCTGTAATCCTTGAGGAAGCTCTCACCTCCCTGACTCGCGATCACGGGGATGTCGAACACCGACTGAAGCTCCCGCACCGCGCCGATGTGATCGAAGTGCCCGTGGGTGAGGAAGATCGCCACCGGCAGCATGTTCATGCCGCGGATCTCCTCGCGGATTGTGTCCGGTTCCGCGCCGGGATCGATGATGATCAGCTGCTCCGTCTCCGGATTGCCGATCAGATAACAGTTGGTCTCATAAGGACCGACATGCAAGGTTTTGATCTGTCTCATGAGGCACCTCGTTTCGCCTGTCTGTCACGTCGTTCTACTGCAGTAGAACTGTTATTTAATCAATGTTTCGTAATCAATAAGCGCTGTCCGCTTCCGCGTCGTGTCACCGCCCGGCGCACACCGCATCACCCCGCGGTACGCTCCACATCCACGACAAATTCCACCTGGCGGATGCGGTTCATCATCGCATTCAGCTGCGCTGTGCTGTGAACCTCGAAGGAGACGACGATCGTACTGATGTCGTTCTTTCCCGGCCGTACAGTCGTGGAATTGATA
>CADBLW010000208.1 GCA_902795625.1 uncultured Lachnospiraceae bacterium
GATCGTGTCGGAATCGAGCAGCAGGAAGTTGCCGTCCTTCAGACGATAGTATTTCTTCTTCAGCTTGATCGAGCGGAAAATGTCTGCAAGTTCCTTTCTGGGAACATCGTCATACGAGACATCGAGGGTCATGTAATCCTCGCCCGACTTCATATGCACGCCGTAGGAAACCTTCTCGCCCTTGCTGATCCGGAGTGACCGGAAGGAATCGGAATACCGCAGTTCGCACATCCGGTCAAGCCCGTCACGCTCCCCTGAGATGAAATCAAAGATCGCTTCCGTCTCACGCAAAAGGAAATACCCGTTGTGCGCCTCAAAGCCGAGCTGCTTCAGCTTGTCGAGAAGCGCCTGCTCGCCGTCCTTGTCACGAACGAGGATGTGCTCCCTCGTCTCCGGCTCAGCGAAACTGTTAAAGGTATAATCGCCGTAGGTGAACAGAAGCTCACCGCGGATATCTCCGTTGACATAATCGAGGTTCATTCCCGCCTGAAGCGGCAGCGTCAGATACCGCTCCGCCAGCGCTGCGGGGATCTCGACACTCATGGTGTTGCTGAGTTTCGGGAGAACCTCCTCTAAGAATCTGCGGGCATACTCACCGCGGAACACCATCGGTGAACCGTCCTTGGAGAGATTGTTGTAGATCGGAAGATAATTTTTCGTAAAGGATGCCGTGGGATGATACAGAATACGGTCATACAAAAGAAGGCTGCCGTCCGCCGCGATCGGGAACACGCGAGAGTTGTCGGCATAGCCGATGGAGACGAAATCCTCGTCAGCGTCAATATCGTAGGAAATGTAGGGGTTGCCGTCCATGAACCGGACATCCTCGAGGATGCGCCCGTTGATCACAAAGCCGAACGGGTCTCCGCCGAGCCGGCGAAGCACCTCAAGAAACATGCTCTTGGAGAGCACGATATCATTTTTCTGGAACACAGACCGCTCGCCGGTGATCTCGAACCGCTCCTCCAGCTCAAACAGCTCGGAGAGATAGTCAAGCACCTTGCGGGAGCTCTCGTCGAACTCGACAATGTCCTTGCGGTACGTAAAATTCTTCCCCAGGGCAAAGCTCTGTCCCGCGCGCATGGACTCCAGCATTTTCTTCACGGACTGCACCTTGTAACAGCGTCCGGAACCCATGGAAATGCGCATGACAACGTGATCCTTCGGCTGACGGAGGATCCCGTTATAGAAAAACATCGCCTCGACATGCCCGGTCTCAAAGTGAGCGACACCGGACTCGAGCTCGCTGTAATAGTTGAGGATCTGTCCGTTCTTCTGCTCCTCCGGCGTAAGGTCCGCGCTGGCCTTCGCGGTGCGCTCGAACTGATTGAGGAACAACAGAGAGGCAATGATATGCTTGCAGATCCCGCTGTTCTTCGAAAGGTTCGCGCAGGTGCAGGTACAGGACAGCTGATCCGCAAGGCGCACTGTCACCTTGTAATTGTAATTGCCCTTGACCGTAAACTGGTAGACGCGCTTGTCCTTTGACGCGACACCGTGCGTCACACGACCGTTGCGGTAATAGGAAAAGCCATCCGCATAGACTTCGTCATTCTGCGCATAGCTCTTGATAAAGGCTTTAGTTAGAAAATCCTTAAACTCCAATCGTCGCTTCCTCTTCCGCTTCCTGCTTAAACTCCTCCACCATCTCCGGCCCGATGTAAGGCAGTTCATCGATGGAGGACACCCCGAAGCTTCGCAGGAAATCATCCGTTGTCCCGAACAGTATCGGGCGACCCGGGGCTTCCAGTCGTCCGAGTTCACAGATCAAATGGTACTCCAGCAGTTTGTTGATCGTAAAGTCGCTGTTCACGCCGCGGATCGCCTCGATGTCGGCTCTCGTGACCGGCTGCTTGTACGCCACGATCGCCAGCGTCTCGAGCATGACATCCGTGAGACTGTGCTTCTTCGGCACGTGACACAGCTTGATCAGATCCTCATAGCACTCAGGTTTCGTGCACATCTGGTATTTTGTTCCGACCCGCAGGATCATAATGCCTCGCGCCGGATCTTCATATTCGCGGATCAGCTCCTCCATCAGTCCGGAAAA
>CADBLW010000209.1 GCA_902795625.1 uncultured Lachnospiraceae bacterium
CTCACGGTGACGCCGACGCCGTAGAAGCAGTGAAGAAAACTCATCTGCGAGGCGCTGTAGTGCAGTGCGACATAGTTGTTGAGGCCCGCGTCGATCGAACCTGCGCCGAGCCCTAAAGGTATCGCGAAGATGCATAGGAAAATGAAACTCCCCGAAAAGCTGTACCCAAACAAAGCCAGCGCGGTCAGAAGCGTACAGCCCGCCGTGAGCTTATTGGTCCCCAGCCGCTTGATCAGCCGGGAGCTCATCAGGCTCGAGATCGTCGTCCCGACGAAGCAGATTCCCGTGACAAGTCCCTCGAGGGAAAACGGCAGATCAAACTCCGTGTAGATTGACGGCCAGGAAGCTCCGAACAGAGAATCCGGAAGCCCCAATCCGATAAATGCCGCATAGATCACGGCAATCAGCAATGTCGCCATAGGCCCTCCGTTTCCTTTGTTGTTTCTCACTTCAGATCAAAAGCCGATCCCGCTCCGGCTTCACAAGCCACCCGCGCATCATGAAATCAGTATTCGGTCTTCACGCTGTCCAGTCCGAAGGTCTCCTTGAACTGCTTCTCGTCCTCGGGCGTGCGGATGACCATCACATCCGTAAACTGCCCGTTCTTTTTGTTCTTAAACCCCGCGACCTTCTCTCCCGTGCAGATGGAACTGCGGATCACGGCATACTGCGTCTGCGGATCGTACACGACCTTGCTGCGCAGATCCGTATTCCCTTTGGTTTTCTTCTTCCAAAAACACATAAGGTCCCTCCTCACTGACGAACGGACTCAGATGATATTGATCCCGTACTCCTTCATCTTGAGCACTTCCTTCGCCGGGATCCGGAAGGTTACCGTCATATCCTTCGTTGTCGTATAGTGACACGTCCGCGTGACGGCAACATCATCCCCGTCCCTCTCCAGGTCATACTCAAACAAAGTCGGGTTGTATATTCTGTCCGGTACAAACTGCCGGATCATCCGCGCCGAGGCTTCCGGAAACTCCGTGTCGAACTCCTTGAACTGCTCGATATGACACAGCACACCGTCGCGGTAATCGTAATACTCGGCATCCACCTTGATTCCCACGGCGAACGGACCGTTGCTCGTGCGGAAGGTTTCCACACTGACGAGATTGCCCGCCTCGTCGTACTCGCTCCACTCCGTGCTGAGCCACCGGTACGAGCACGTTCCGTCCGGCTTGTGAAACACGACATACTCAAGCTGCAGATTATCGGAGACAATGAAGGTTGCCAGGGTGTCTCTGTTGCTTCCGATCAGCTCCTCCGCCAGAAAATTCGAGGAGTTGAATTCGAACAGCGTGTGGTGACGGTTTCCTGCGGTATCATACACGACTGTGATGTACGAGCCGTCCTTCGCATTTTTCCACAGCTTCGCGTGTTCCTTTTGCGTGAGCAGCTTTTTGTTCTCGATATGGTTCAGGAGCCTTCTGTCATAGTTGTTGGTCAGAAGATCACTCGCCTTCGCATACCGCGTTTCACCCCGCTCGATCGAGATGTCCGGCACGTACTTGTCCACATACTCCATCGTGATCCTGCGGTACTTCGCCAGGATCGCTTCCTTGTCAAACTCTCTCATCTCTCTTCCCTCTTTCCTGCGCTGTCGCAATCGGAAAATGTTCTCTCTTTCGCCCGGAAAATCAGCGCACTCACGGCCGGAAGTTTTCCTTGTCCACCGCGACGTACAGGTCCATGCCCATTTTCCGCTCAAAATACTCCTTGAGTCCGAGGTTCGTGTTCCACTTGCCGGGATCATACGCGCCGTAGCGCCGCTTCACGTCGGACATGCGGTCGATGATGTCCATCACGCCCTCCGCGCCGGAGATCGCGTCGCAAAGCTGGATCAGGCGGTCGTAATCGTCGAGCTCGACCTCCTCCAGCTTGCTGCGGATCAGCTCGGTCTCCTCCTCGGTGGTGTCGAAGTTGCCGACATACTTCATAAAATCCTTGTCGTTGAACGAGTGCGTCAGACAGATCTTCGCGACCTCGTCATAGCCGAGCGACATCATGTAGGTGTAGCCGTCGGACACGTGCCCAAGATGCCTCTTGCCGAACCGCCGTCCGATGTCGTGCAGAAGGCCGAGCACATACGCCTTCTCCGTGTTCATCCCGGACCTCTCCGCGATCGCCTCGGCGCAGTGCGCCGCCGTCCTGCAGTGATCGCCCCACGGCCCCGGGTTGAGCGCCTCCGCCTCCTTCACAAGCCGTTCTGCTTCTTCTCTTGTAGGATACATAGTTTGTTCCTCCCCCTGTTGTTTTGTGTTGCTATATATAGTTTCGTGTTGCCATGTGTTGTTATTAATCCCGGAAAATGCTCCCGGATCAGCCGTCTTTCTCTTTCTTCGTGTAATCGATCAGGAAGCCGCCCTTCGCCTTCGCCTTCTTCATCACCGAGGCGAGCACGCCGTTCTTCTTGATCAGGCCGCTGAGCCAGCATTTGTCGGCCAGTTCGTCTGCGGTCATCGTGCGGTAGAAATCGTCCGGCAGATTAAACGAGACCTCCCCGCCGCCGGTATTACCCGCAGAAATCCCCTGGCACCGGCAGTCCTGGTGGATGTACGCGCTGCCGTCGTCGTAGAACCGCAGCGTGACAATGTCCACCCCGCGGTCGAAGTAATCTCCGGCTTGCGCCAGCTCGATATCGAGCGGCAGAAACTGCAGATGGTACTGCTGCGCAAAATTTTCCGCCCCCGTGCCGTATTGTCCGCGGATCAAAACGTTATTTTTCTGAAACATCGCAATGTTCTCTTCCGACATGTAGATCTTGCACTTCGGATTCTTGATCCACAGCTGATACAGTGTCGGCAGGATGTCGAACACCCCGAGCTCCACCACCTCGATCTCCTCGTCGAGTTGGAGGGCCACGCCCGCCGGATCCGCCAGCCGGTCCTTATTCCAGTGCGAAAAATCCTCCGCCTTC
>CADBLW010000210.1 GCA_902795625.1 uncultured Lachnospiraceae bacterium
CGCGAAGACAATGTACCCGATCAGCATCGACCCCGTCAGTTCCACGGTTTCGTCCGCCATATCCGAAAGCTTTCCCGGGAACCATTTGACGATATAAATGATGATCACGGAACCGCAATTGACCATTGCGTGCATCACCATGGAAGGGATCGTCGACCCCGCCGCCTCGTCCACCATGGCGAAGATAAAACCCATCACAAGGGCATACGTCATCTGGTTCAGATTGCCGTGCATCAGACCGAAGATCAGTCCCGTCAGGAGTGCTCCCATCAGGATCGAGCGTTTGCGGTAATGCCCGAACATCAGTCCGCGGTACACAAGCTCCTCTCCGATCGCCGGAATGATCCCCACGCTGAGAAGTGCGATCACAAACGGATACTTCGAAATCTTGGATGTGATGTCCGCCCCCGCCACATAGTTCGTAAACTGCTGCGACACGAGGTTGACAAGCGTGAGCAGCGGCAGAAGAAACAGCATCATCACCGCCGCCAGCAGCACGACACTGATGCGGGTCTTATGAACCCGGTAGGTGTCCGCGAATGCCCTTCCGAACGACGTTCCTTCACGTCTCATCGCCAAAGCGATCAGCCCCGGCGCCAGGCAGAACACCTGGATCACCACCAGTTGCACGGCCGTCTCATCTGTGAGCTGCACGAAAATGCTGCCTACCAGATACGACAGAAGCGTCAGCAGGACAAGCATGTTCACTCTGCGGTTTTCTTCCTTGTTCCACACGTCCGTCATCGCAGAACTCCCTTTCGCCCAACTTCTCCGTCCTCCGACGTATTCTCCCACGCGCCGCAGGCATTTCCATACCCTGCTGCAGATATTTCCCTTGCTCCGCCTCAGGGCTGCCGACGGATTTTCCATCGCCGCGGCAACAGGGGGCGCACGAAAAATACTACCACATTTTCCGTGCTTTTACAATGCCGCGAAGAAACTTCTTTCTCTTTCCCGCGGCGCATGCTATACTGTAGACAGCCGTTCGCGAAGGCGCGAACAAGGATAACGGAGGAACCTGACATGATCCAGCTCGGACGCACGCAACAACTGAAAATCGATTCCCTGCAGCCCCACGGCGCGTATCTCATCGACGCCGGAGCGGAACTGCCGAAGCTGCCGGCCGCTTACGACGAGGCCGCGCTTTCGGTAGATCCGCCGCGGATCCTGCTGCCGAACAATCAGCTCGAAGGAGAGGCTGTCGGCGATCTCGTGACGGTGTTTGTCTACCGCGACTCGGAGGACCGCCCCATCGCGACGAAGCAGCTTCCGAAGGCCGAGCTCGGTCTCACGGCTCTTCTCAAGGTCACGCAGGTCAACCGCGTGGGCGCGTTTCTCGACTGGGGACTGCCGAAGGATCTTCTGCTGCCGTACCGCGAGCAGACCCGCCCGGTGGGCGAGGGTGACGAGGTGCTCATCGCCGTGTACATCGACAAGAGCGGCCGCCTGTGCGCGACCATGAAGCTCTACCCGTACCTGCGCACGGACTCGACCCACAAGAAGGACGACCGCGTCAAAGGACGCGTGTACGAGGTCAGCGACAATTTCGGCGCATTTGTCGCCGTGGAGGACTGCTACTCCGGCCTCGTTCCGAAGAAGGATCTCTTCTTCCCGCTCTCCCCGATGCAGGAGATCGAGGCCCGCATCGCCGGTGTTCTTCCCGACGGCAAGCTCACGCTCTCCCTGCGCGAGAAGGCCTATGCGCAGATGGACGGCGACGCCGCCCTGATCCTCTCCGCGCTCCGCTCCGCAGGCGGCTTCCTGCCCTACCATGACAAGAGCAGCGCCGAAGCGATCAAGGCCCGTTTCAGTCTTGGAAAGAACGCGTTCAAGCGCGCGATCGGACACCTCTACCGCGAACGCCTGATCTCCATCGACGAGGACGGCATCCGCCTGGTGGACCGCTGACCCGCGCCCGAAGCCGCGTCTTACGCAGAGCTTCCATACGGAAAATGCTCACACATACCCGCCGCCGATGCAGATCGTCGCAACCATCACATGCTCGACACCGGTGGCTTTCAACACGGACGAACACGCCTCCAGGGTACTCCCGGTCGTATAGATATCATCGACCAGGATCACCCTGCGGGGCGTTTTATGTTGCCGTTTCAGCCACTCCGCCTGCCACCCAGGCTCCAGCGCTCTCATCAGGTTGCGCACGCGCTCATGGTTGCTCAGTTCCTTCTGCGGCACGGTAAAGCGGTTGCGCCGAAGGTAGTCCGCGTACATCGGCAGCTCCAGCTCATACGCCAGCTCGCGGGCGATCCGCTCCGCCTGGTTGTACCCGCGGTTTCTCATTTTCCGGCGATGCACAGGCACCGGGATCACCGCCTCCGCGCCAAATCCGCGAAGCGTCGTCCCCTGCGCCGCCAACAGCTCGGCAGCGTACCACGGTGCATACTCCTCACGCCTGTGGAACTTGAAGCGAACCATCGATTCGCGGATCTCGCCCTCGTACAGGAACACGGAGACCCCGCGTTCGAACGAGCTCTCCCCCTTCGCCGAGCAGTCGTAGCAATACTCCGCCGCCCCCTCCGGAACCGGCTTGCCGCACCGCATGCACGTGTCCGCGCCCACGGGCGTGAGCTTCTCCCGGCACTTTACGTGAGCCCTCGGCGCGCCGATGGGACGCAGCCCGTCGCACACAGGGCACCTCGGCGGATACAAAAGGTCCAGTATCCTGCTCTCCATAGATCTCCTCCTTTCGGAATTTCCCAAAAACGCGCACGATAATAAAACAGGAGCAACTCCTGCCGTATCGTTTATCCGTATCAATTATCTCGCATAAGGGGAACTCCTCCCGAAGGAGGCGGGCGAATGCCCGGAATGTGCGGCAGATGCCGCGGAAAATGATGAATGATGAAATCCGGAAGGCTGCGCCTCCTGTGTGCAGCCTTCCGGTTATTCTTTCTGTAATACCTAAAATCCTACCACGATCAGCGGAACGTCGACTCCGGATACACTCCGGCAGCGATCAGCTCGCGGATGCATTTCATGAAGACCGGCTTGTCCTCGGCGTAGGTCACGCCGAACCAGCGGTCCGCGGTCGGGAGAACCGCAACCTTCGCGCGGCCTTCATCGATCATGGAGCCGACGACGCCGGGCAACAGGAACTCGGACTTGAGCGGATTGACCGAAGCCTCATTGTCCAGAAAATCCCTGAAGTAACTCTGCAGTTTCGGAAGGAAATCCGGGGTGAACCCCCAGAAGTTCATCGACACCGTTGAATTCGGGTCGAGCTCCACGGGAGTACCGTCCTCCTTGCGTCCCGCGACCACATCCCCCTCGCGGCTGAGGTCGAACATCTCCTCAACACCCGTGAGGCAGCCGTCCTCCACGACGCACGCGCCGCGGGTCACCTTGCCGTTGTCGCTCAGGGTGTTGCCGAGCACAAACCCCGCCATGCAGTACTGCCCCTCGCTGTCCGCGGGAAGGCTCACAAGATAGTCATGCGAAGCGCGGAACGCCTCCTTGCCGTAGTAGTCATCCGCGTTGATGACAAGGAACGGATCCTTCACTACTCCGAGGCAGGACAGGATCGCATGTCCGGTGCCCCACGGCTTGCCGCGTCCCTCAGGCACGCTGTAGCCCTCGGGAATATTGTCCAGTTCCTGGTACACATACGTCACGGGGATATACTTCTCGATGCGATCGCCGATCGCCTTGCGGAACGCCTCCTCGATGTCCCGGCGGATGATGAAGACGACCTTGTCAAACCCGGCCTCCTTCGCCGCATAGATCGAGTAATCCATGATGATCTCACCGCTGGGACCGACCTCCGCAAGCTGCTTGATCCCGCCTCCGAACCGGCTTCCCATGCCGGCCGCCATAATAACCAAAGCTGTTTCCATAGTCTCCTTTCCGCGCTTTGACGCTCTTCTTCCGCGTCTTCGGCATTGCTTCGTAGTATCCGTATTATTTTTCACAGTCGTTTATGCTCCTGTATGCATCTCCGCAGACCGGTGTACCGCTTCTGCTCCTCCACGTTGTCGATCATGCTGCGCATCGCCGCCTCGTCACCCAGGATCAGCACGCAGTTGACCGCGCGCGTCACGCCGGTGTAGAGAAGGTTGCGGTTCATCAGCATCCGCGGCCCCCGCAGGATCGGTATCACCACCGCGGGGTACTCGCTTCCCTGCGCCTTGTGGATCGTCACCGCGTAGGCGTGCTCGAGATCCTCAAGCAGCTCAAAATCGTAGTATACAAGCTTGTTGTCGTCGAAGACGATCTCCATCTGTTTGGAAAATTCATTGATGTCGCGGATGACGCCGATATCGCCGTTGAAAATTCCCTCGCCGCTGTCGATCAGCGTGTTGCGCTCGCTGCGGACTTCCCATTCCAGACGGTAGTTGTTGCGCGTCTGCATCACCTTGTCCCCGACTCGGAAAATGATGCCCCTCGTCTCGTACTGCGGCTTCTCGTCCGACGGCGGATTGAGCGCCTCCTGAAGCAGGACGTTCAAACCGGTAACTCCAAGCTCGCCCTTGCGCATCGGCGTGAGCACCTGGACCTCCAGCGGGGAAACACCGATGTACGCGGGAAGCTTTTCCTTCACAAGCTGCACCAGGTAGTCCCGGATCACATGCGCGTTCATCCTCTGCACGAAGAAGAAATCCTTGCTCTTCTTATGGACATCCGGATACTCGCCCCGGTTGATCCTGTGGGCGTTTATGACAATGTCACTGGCCTCCGCCTGGCGGAAGATCTTCTCAAGCCGTATTACGGAAAATGCTCCGCTCTCCATGATGTCCCGGAGCACGTTGCCCGGTCCGACGCTCGGCAGCTGGTTCGCGTCACCGACAAGGATCAGCGACGTAAGCCCCGGCACGATCGCCTTCAGAAGCGAGTGCATCAGATGCATGTCGACCATGGAGACCTCGTCGATGATCACCACATCCGCCTCGAGCGGGTACTCCTCATTGCGGCGGAACCGCGGGATCCCCGCCTCGCCGGACTCATCCATGTTCGTGACTTCCAAAAGGCGGTGGATCGTCACGGCATCGTGTCCTGTCGTTTCGGTCATTCTCTTGGCCGCGCGCCCAGTGGGAGCGGCCAGCACGACATCGCGCCCCAGCATTTCGCACACGCGGATGATCGTGTTGATGGTCGTCGTCTTGCCGGTGCCGGGACCGCCGGTCAGCACGAACACGCCGCGCTCCACGGCCTCGCGTACCGCGCTTCGCTGGATGTCATCAAGCTCGATATCCTCGCTCGCTTCCGCCTTCTCAACATATCGCTCGATGCCCGCCACGACACGGCGTCCGCCCTCGTCGATATCCAAAAGCATCCGCGCTGTCGCCTGCTCCGTATGGTAGTACACGGAAAGATAGATCTGTTCCTGCTCCACCCCGTCCTCGTCGATCACCGTGACGGTGCGCAAGCGCTGCTCGATGATCAGCATCGTCAGAGTGCGGTCGAAGGAATCGAGATCCATCTCCGGAATAAACTCTTTCGCGTGGGTAAACAGGGAATCCTTCGGAAGGAACGCGTGTCCCGCCTGGCTTCCCAGCCGCATCACATGCATAAGGCATGCGCGGAACCGCTGGTCCGAATACTCCAGCCCGCCGATCCGCTGCGCGATCTCGTCGGATCTGCGGAAGCCGAACCCCGGTATATCCTCGGCAAGCCGGTACGGATTGCTTCCGACGATCTGCTCCGTCTCCTCGCCGTATTTTTTGTATATCTTCAATCCCTGATTCAGATTGATCCCGACCTGCAGCAGATACATGACGACACGCCGCATGTTCTGCTTCTCCATGAACTGCTCATGGACGGACTGCGCGATCCGCATGCTGATGCCCCGGATCTCCGCAAGGCGCTCCGGCTCACGCTCAATGATCCGGAACGTATCCTCTCCGAACTTGGCCACGATCTTCAGAGCCGTCGGCATTCCGATGCCCTTGATCGCGCCCGAGCCGAGGTACCGCTCCATCGAATCGGTGTCCGTCGGCTGTATGATCTCGTAGCTCTCAACCTGCAGCTGCCTGCCGTACATGGCATGCCTCGTGAGCTCTCCGCGGACCCGGATATACTCCCCTTCTTCAAGAAAAGGGAAGCTTCCCACGCAAGTGAGTTCTTCCCCCGGTTTCTCCCCGGAAAGCGACAGCACGGTAAAACCGGTATCAGGACTGTGGAACCGAATGTGCTCCACGTAGCCTTCCCGTTCTTCCATCTCCCGTCTCCTCTTTCTTACTATGTCTCCGCATTTTTCGGAAAATGCTTATGCTCTCTTGGTTGTCGTTCTTCCGCCCATCTCGATGTACTTGCCGGTGCCCATGGCAACGCAGCGCATGGGGTTCTCCGCCGTCATCGTGTGGATGCCGGTTCTCTCCTCGATCAGATCCTCCAGGCCGTACAGAAGCGCGCCGCCGCCGGTCAGAACGATACCGCGGTTGGCAATGTCCGCCGCAAGCTCGGGAGGTGTCAGTTCAAGCGCGTCATGAATGGCGTTGATGATCTGCGCCGTGGGCTCGCGAAGAGCCTCCTCCGTCTCCTCCGAGGTGAGGGAGATCGTCTTCGGAAGACCGGTCACAAGGTTGCGGCCGCGGACTTCCATGGAGAGCGTCTCCGGTCTCGCGTAGCACGCGCCGATCTTGATCTTGATCTCCTCGGCCGTGCGCTCACCGATCATGAGGTTATGCTTCTTGCGCATGTATTTGACGATGGCTTCATCGAAGTCGTCGCCCGCGACCTTGACGGAGGTGCTGACTACGGCACCGCCGAGAGACGTCACGGCGATATCCGTCGTGCCGCCGCCGATGTCAACGACCATGTTTCCGCAGGGCTTGCTGATGTCAATGCCGGCGCCGATGGCTGCCGCGATGGGCTCCTCGATGATCCTTACCGTACGGGCACCTGCCTCGTAGGTAGCATCCTCCACCGCACGCTTCTCAACCTCCGTCGCGCTGCTGGGAACGCAGACGCAGACGTTGGGCTTGCGGAAACGTCTTCTGCCGATGGATTTCTGGATAAAATACTTGATCATTCGCTCCGTGACGGAGTAGTCCGAGATGACGCCCTGCTTCAGAGGACGGACGGCGACGATGTTGCCGGGTGTACGCCCGAGCATCTGACGCGCCTCCTCGCCGATGGCCTTGATCCTCGACGTGTCGCGGCTGTACGCCACAACAGAGGGCTCCTCGAGCACGACGCCCTTGCCCTTGATGTAGATGAGCACGTTGGCCGTGCCCAGATCGATTCCGAGTTCTGTATGTAATCCAAACATAGGTTAATTCCTTCCGTACCGCAGGGCATTCCGCCCTGCCAAAGGCAGCTTCGCTGCTCTGCACGGCTTTTCCCCGTGCCTTGTAAGTATATCATAGCAAAGGCACGTTTTCAAGACAGCGTCTTCAGATACTCCATGAAGTTCTGCTTGTTCTCAAGAGCGGTCGTCGTGGGTCTTCCGAGATCGTCCCGGGCACCGATGCTGCATTTGACCTCGATGAAGGACAGCTCATCCCGGTTTTTGGCATTCATAAGTTCCCGGTCGAGCGCTTCAAAGCTGTCGACGCACACGGCGTTCGGGTACCCGCAGGCCTTGGCTATCGCCACAAGGTCGATGCTGCCGGCCACGGTCGGCATTCCGCCCACCGTCTCGTGGGCTCCGTTGTTGATGACCACGTGGACCATGTTCTTCGGCTTGTAGCTTCCAAGCACGGCCATGGAACCCATGTGCATGAGCACCGCGCCGTCCCCGTCAACACACCACACTCTCGTGTCCGGCTTGTTGATCGCCACTCCGAGTGCGATGGAGGAGCTGTGCCCCATGGAGCCTACTGTCAGAAAATCATACTTATGGCTCTGACCGTTGGCGACTCTCGTCTCGAACAGCTCGCGGCTCGCCTTGCCCGTGGTACTGACGATCGGGTCCTCGCCGCTTGCCTTCACGATGTGTTTTATGATCTCCTCGCGCACCATCGTGTACTCATTCCGGTACACGACCTTCGGGGCGTCAGTCAGCGCGCCCTTGCGGATCACGAAGGCAACGTCCCTGCCCGAGGACAGGATGCCGCGGAACTCCTCCATTTTCCGCTCGACCTCATCATCGGTCGTCTCCGGCCCGATGATGAACGCGGCGATGCCCATGTCCTCCAGAAGCTTCACCGTCACCTCGCCCTGATAGATGTGCTGGGGCTCGTCGTGGATGCCCGGCTCCCCGCGCCATCCGACGATAAATACCACCGGGATCGCGTACACCTTGTCGTTCAACAGGCTTGCCACCGGGTTGATGATGTTGCCTTCCCCGGAGTTCTGCATATAGACCACGGGCACCTTGCCGGTGGCGAGATGGTATCCCGCTGCCAGGGCGGTACAGTTGCCCTCATTGGCCGCGATCACATGGTGCTTCGCGTCAATCCCGTAGCGGTCCATCAGGTAGTTGCACAGCGCCTTCAGCTGGCTGTCCGGCACCCCCGTGTAAAAATCGGATCCGATGATCTCAACCAATCGTTCTACTTTCATTCGTTCCTCCTTACAGCTCGTCGATCAGCGTGATGATCTCCTTGATCGGCATCAGCCGGTCGTCGACTTCCTTGGCTCTGTGGTATCGTAAAATGTCCTCCGCCGTCTTCTGCATCGCGGGGAACGCTGCTCTCGTCAGCTGGTTGGCGTAGATCACGATGTTCACGCCGTGGGACGCCAGCTCGTCCTCGGTGATCGTGTTGAAGCTGCTGGGCACGACGACGATCGGTGTGGTCTTATCCTCCGCGCGGAACCGGTCACAGAACTCCAGGATCTCCGCGGGATCCTTCTTACGGCTGTGGATCATGATGCCGTCGGCACCGGCTTTGACAAAGGCAAATGCTCTCTCCAGGGCATCCTCCATGCCGCGCTCTAAGATCAGGCTCTCGATCCGGGCGATGATCATGAAATCGTCCGTGAGCTGTGCCTTCTTGCCGGCTGCGATCTTGGCGCTCATCTCCTCGATGGTCGCCTGGGTCTGCTCCACCTCGGTGCCGAACAGGCTGTTCTTCTTGAGTCCCTTCTTGTCCTCGATGATCACGGCGCTTACGCCCATCCGCTCCAGCGAGCGCACGGTGTACACGAAGTGCTCGGTCAGTCCGCCGGTATCGCCGTCGAAGATGATGGGCTTTGTGGTGACCTCCATGATGTCATCGATGGTGCGGAACCGGGACGTCATGTCCACGAGCTCGATGTCAGGCTTTCCCTTCGCGGTACTGTCGCACAGGGAACTGACCCACATGGCGTCAAACTGATCGAGCCTGCCCTCGTGCTCCACCACGGTCTTCTCGACGATCAGACCGGTCAGTCCGCTGTGGGCCTCCATCACCTTCACGATCGGTGTCATGGAGATCAGCTGACGAAGCCTCCTGCGGCGGTACTCCGGCATTCCGAGCTTCTCCCGCAGCTGCAGGTC
>CADBLW010000211.1 GCA_902795625.1 uncultured Lachnospiraceae bacterium
AATGCGCTGACCGGTTCCAATCAGTTCGTCGGAAACTGGCCGGGCGTAACGGTCGAGAAGAAGGAAGGTAAGCTTAGGAAGCAGGACAACGTGACGATCGTCGACCTGCCCGGCATCTACTCCCTCTCCCCGTATACCCTTGAGGAGGTCGTCGCGAGAAACTACCTGCTCGGCGAGCGGCCGGAAGCCATCCTCAACATTGTGGACGGCACGAACCTTGAGAGAAACCTCTACCTCACGACACAGCTCCTGGAGACAGGCATCCCGGTCGTCGTGGCGGTCAACATGATGGATGTCGTCGAGAAGAACGGCGATAAGATTGATACGAAGAAGCTTGCGAAAGCTCTCGGCTGCGAGGTCGTAGAGATCTCGGCGCTCAAGGAGACCGGTATCGAAGCGGCAGCGAAGGCGGCCGTTGAGGCGGCGGGAAAGCCGGCCGGCATTCCGCAGCACTCATTTTCCGGACCTGTCGAGCATGCGATCGCGCACATTGAGGAAGCGGTCGTACACAACATGCCCGAGGAGCAGCAGAGATTTTACGCGGTCAAGATCTTCGAGCGTGACGAGAAGATCCTGGAGCAGCTGAAGATCCCGCAGGAAACCCTCGCGCACATCGAGAAGGATATCGCGGCGGCGGAGAAGGAGCTCGACGACGACGCGGAGAGCATCATCACCAACGACCGCTACGTATATATCGCGGACGTGATCAAATCCTGCAGCAAAAAGGCGAAGGTCGGCGGGCTGTCCGTCTCGGACAAGATCGATAAGGTCGTGACGAACCGCTGGCTCGGACTTCCGATCTTCGCGCTTGTCATGTTCCTGATCTACTGGATCGCCATGGTCGGCGTCGGCGCGCCGGCAACCGACTGGGCGAACGACGGACTGTTCGGCGACGGCTGGCATCTCCTGGGCATCGGCTCCGGCGCTACGGAGGAGGCCGAGGAGGAGTACGGCGATACCGACGCGATCCTCGAAGGTCTTCTGGCCAAGGCGGAGGAGGACGGACACGATATCAGCGCCGTCGAAGCTGCAATGGACCAGGAGGCGGAGGATTACGACTCGGCAGCGGCTGTAGCAGCTTTGCGCGACCTGCTCGGAAAATACTCCGACGGCGAGTTCCCGTACACGCTTGTGGACGAGGAAACCCTCGAGGAGACCGAGGAGACGGCGTCGCTTGCTGACGTGAATGACGCAATCGCAGCATACGAAAAATACGAGGGCGGCGTGGATCCCGCTAACTACGGCGTTTGGGTGCCCGGCATTCCTTCGCTGGTGGAGTCGCTGCTCGACAAGATCGGCTGTGCCGACTGGCTCAAGGGCCTGATCCTCGACGGTATCATCGCAGGTATCGGCGCGGTGCTGGGCTTCGTTCCTCAGATGCTTGTTCTGTTCTTCATGCTCGCCGCTTTGGAGGCGTGCGGATACATGGCAAGAATTGCCTTCGTTCTGGACCGCATTTTCCGCAAATTCGGTCTCTCCGGCAAATCCTTCATCCCGATGCTGATCGGCGTCGGCTGCGGCGTGCCGGGTATCATGGCATCTCGTACGATTGAAAATGAGCGCGACCGCCGTATGACGATCATGACAACAACATTTATCCCGTGCAGTGCCAAGGTACCGTTCATCGGCATGGTCGCAGGCGCGATCTTCGGCGGCAGCGCGTGGATCTCGACATCGGCATACTTCATCGGTATGGCTTCCATCATCGTCTCCGGTATCATTCTGAAGAAGACAAAGATCTTCGCGGGCAATCCGGCACCGTTCGTCATGGAGCTTCCGGCGTACCACATGCCGACCCTCGGCAACGTGCTCCGCTCCATGTGGGAGCGCGGCTGGTCCTTCATCAAGAAGGCAGGCACGATCATCCTTCTGTCCACAATCTTCGTGTGGTTCACCTCGTACTTCGGATGGATCGACGGAACCTTCCGCATGCTCTCCGAGGATGAGATCGACAGCTCGATCCTCGCCTCCATCGGCGGCGTGATCGCCTGGATCTTCAAGCCTCTCGGCTGGGGCAACTGGCAGGCAGCGGTGGCATCCGTCACCGGACTTGTGGCCAAGGAAAATATCGTCGGCACCATGGGCATCCTCTACGGCGACATCGCTTCCATCGGCGAGGCGTTCACGAAGGTTACGGGCTTCTCGTTCCTTGTGTTCAACCTGCTTTGCGCACCTTGCTTCGCTGCGATCGGTGCTATCCGCCGCGAGATGAACAACGCAAAATGGACCTGGTTCGCAATTCTGTACCAGTGCGGTTTCGCGTACGCGGTCGCATTGATGGTAACGCACTTCGGCAAGATCTTCGCAGGCGGCGTGAACGTCATCGGCGTGATCGTTGCGGCTGCAATTTTGGCCGGAATGCTTTACATGCTGTTCGTAAAGAAGTATCATGAAGCTACGACGCTGACAACAAGCGATGCGAAAAAGATCGAGGCGGTCGGCAGAAAGTAATCGGACAATAACCCTGCACGGAAACGCGGGCGAAAGGAGGCAGACACATGGCATGGCTTACGGATAATCTTGGGACAATTCTGGTATCACTCGTTTTGGTTGCGATCGTTGTGCTGATCGTGCGGAAGCAGATCAGGGACAGGCTGGCCGGCAGAACCTCCTGCGGCTGCGGCTGTGAGAACTGCGCCTCCCGCGGAATCTGCCACGGGAACCACGCGGCGAAGGCCTCCGATCCGAAGGGCGGAAAACGGGCGTAAAATGCGTCCGAAAAGGCCCAATTGTGCAACATGACGGGAAAGCGCGAAATATAACACCATATTTTGATGTGATTCAGACACATTGACGAAAGGCATATGTCAAACTGCACAAAAACTTTTTATGCTTTTTGTAATGTTTGTGCACACATCCGCCTTGGTCGGTGGTATTATAATGAGCGTAAACCCCAATACATTATATAGTTTTTGCTACACCCCAAGTAACAAAAATACCTTCTCCGGAAAATGCCCTCGCAGCGATGCGAGGGCATTTTTCTGCGCGCTAAGCGAGGCACACGCACCGGTGCGTCGGCGGGATTGTTTCCGCGACACATGGAAATCCATTTCCGATGTGTCGCGGAACAAGACCGTAAGCAGACGAAGTCTGCGATGCGTGTGCTGAGCGCACGTACACTGAGCGAGCTATGCTCGCGAAGTTCTCGCGAAGAACGCTTTTCCACAGCCCTCCCCCCTTGTTATTCTGGTTGACAATTATATAGAAAAACAGTATACTTATTGTGCCGTGCAACCGGGGAGATAGCGGTGCCCTGTACCTGCAATCCGCTACAGCAGGGGTGATGATGTGCCGAGG
>CADBLW010000212.1 GCA_902795625.1 uncultured Lachnospiraceae bacterium
ACTACGCTGAACATCGACGATTTTGCGATGGAGGCCGGGATCCGTTCCGCAAACCTTCCTTACCGCTTCGATGTGCGCAAGAGAGATCCGTACCTGATCTTCGACGGCGGACACAATCCCGACTGCATCGACGCATTGTGCCGTTCGCTCAGATCATTTTCCGGAGATATGAAATACTACGTTGTGACCGGTGTGCTTGCGGACAAGGACTATCCGGCCATGTATGAGATGCTGCAGCAGTACGCGCTCGGATTTGTGTGCATCACGCCGCCGAACAACCGCGCGCTGCCCGCGAAGGACCTCAGCGAGGCTCTCAGCAGATTTGAAAAGCCGGTCGAGGTTGCCGAGACCATGGTGGAGGCCGTCGAGCGCATCAAGGAACTTCGAAAGAAAGGGTACCCGGTGCTTGTCACAGGCTCCCTGTACATCATGCCCGCGATCGTTGCGGCATGGAACAAGACAAGATAAATACGAACGACAACGGGAAACGCCGTGCAAGGCGTTTCCTTTGCCATATTCAACGGAGGACTTCATGACTTACGAGGAAGTATTCAACCGACTGACGAGCACGGACTTTTTCTCCGGTTCCGCGGGATTGTACCGGATGCGCAGCATGCTGCGGTACTATAACGATCCGCAGGATGCCATCCCATGCGTGCACATCGCGGGCACGAACGGCAAGGGCTCGGTCTGCGCGATCCTTGATTCGGTGCTTAGACGCGCCGGCTACAAGGTCGGTCTGTTCACCTCGCCGTTTCTCTATGATTTCCGAGAGCGGATCAAGGTGGACGGGAAAATGATCCCGAAGGAGGACCTCGCGCGCATCGGAACGGAAGTGTTCGCCTATGTAGACAAGCTGTTCGCACCGGTCAACCAGTTTGAACTTCTCACACTGATCGCGCTTCTTTATTTCCGTGAGCAGAAGTGTGACATCATCGTCATGGAGACCGGCCTCGGCGGAACCTTTGACCCGACGAACGTCGTTGCCGCACCGATCTGTTCCGTCATCACAAACATCGGACTGGATCACTGCGCCGTTCTCGGCGACAGCATTGAAAAGATTGCCGCTGCAAAGGCCGGCATCATCAAGCCCGGCCGCGATGTCTGCGTCTATCCGGTCTGTCATGAAGCGGAAAATGTGATCTCACAGGTTGCGCTTCGCCAGTCCGCCCCGATCCATTTTACGGACCGGGATGAGCTCAAGGAGCTGCCTCCGGTGGCGGGGCTGGAGCATTTTTCGTACCGCGGACAGGAGCTTTTCCTGTCGCTTCGCGGGAAGCACCAGCAACTTAACGCGGCAACCGCGTGGGAAGCGATCGCCGTGATCAATCAAAACGGTTTCTACCTAAGCGACCGCGACATCGCGGACGGAATGCGGACAGTCGAGTGGCCGGGAAGGCTTGAGCTGCTTTGTAAAAGCCCTGTCGTGTATTACGACGGCGGTCACAATCCGCAGTGTGTGCAGGCGATCGCGGAGTGGTTCCGTTCGGAGCAGTTTTCCGGGAAGCATCTCACGATCTTCGCGGGCATGGTCAGCAACAAGGACTATCACACAATGCTGCAGACCCTGAAGAGCCTTACCGATGACCTGTACTTTTACCGGTTTGACAGCAACCGCGCCATTCCCGAGAACGAGGTCGAGGGCATCTGCGAGGAATTCGGAATGAAGCGCATAACCGACCTTCGCGAACAATGCCGTGAATATTTTTCGAAGGCGGGAAAGAACGACATCCTGCTGATCACGGGATCTCTCTACCTGGCTGCGGAAGCGAAAGACGCCGTGGAGTACGCGTCGGAGCAGAAGAAAGCCGGGGCGAAAGAGGAATAGAGCATTTTCCGAACAAAATACATAGTCTGTATGCAATAAATTATCTGAATGCCATAAAGAGGAAAGGTGAAAACAGATGAGCAAGAAGGAAACAAATTCGGCTGATAAGAAGAACCGCAAGACTTCCGAAGGCAGCCCGGATACGGAGGCGAAGGCGGCAGAGCAGAAGACCGCTACCGGCCGGAGCAACAAAGCACTGATCATCGCGCTGATCGTCATGACTGTCATCGCGATCGTTCTCGGCGTGCTGCTTTGGAAGTCAAATTCCGACAAAAACAAAACGCCCGAAGAAACCCCGGGAGTGACCATCGCGGCCACGCCTACCGACGAGCCCGACGCAACTCCTACCGGAGATGTTTCTCCGACAGATCAGGTCACCCCCACATCAGAGGTTTCTCCGACTCAGGAACCTACACCGACGGAAGAGGTTTCTCCGACGCCGAAGCTGTTCCTGATGCCGAGCTACCTGGGACAGGACTATAAGGCCGTCACCGAGAACCTGAATTCTCTCGGGATGGGTTTTGAAATCCGCGCCGAGGCATCCTCGGAGTACAACGACAAATACCCTGTAGCCGGGCAGATCGTCGGGCAATTCCCGGCCGAGGGCGAGCTCGTCAGCGAAGGTGCCCAGATCGGTCTGATCTACAGCACCGGCGCAACAGCTACTCCGACAGAAGCGGCTGTAACAGCAACTCCGGTACCGACCGCAACGCCGAACGCTACACCGACAGCCGCAGCGACTCCGACTGCCAC
>CADBLW010000213.1 GCA_902795625.1 uncultured Lachnospiraceae bacterium
AAGCACATCAATGAGGAGGTTGCGGCACTTACCAAGCTGCCAGGACTTACCGAAACTAAGAGGGAACGTTTTTACTTCAACGGTTATGATTTGGACAACACGGTTTTGTTTGTTGTCAATCCGAGCTACCGTGAAATGTTTGCCGACAACATCGGCGCGGTCCGCAAGAAGATCGTAAACGGAGGCGTTGTCGTCAGAACCACAGAGATTTCCGACACTCTTTCGAACCGGATCTGGCGCGAGGCAGTGTTCCGCGTGCCGGAGGCGCTGACGGTGCCGCAGGATCCATACGAAGCCGCTGCCGTGCTTTCCGGGGATATCATAAAAAAATATATCGCAATTCGACTGGAATGCGAAGGCACGCTTCGCTACCGAATCGATTTTCGGTGCCGCGATGAAGAACTGAAGAAGCGCTTTGTCAAGCGGATCGCGCAGGAGACGGACAGACTCTCCGGCGGAAGACTTCTGAACGACCCCGGCGATTACGAGGTGACATTCCGCATCTCGGAAACCAACCTGAGTACGTATCGTCTCGGTATTCTCTTCACGGGACTGCATGATAATCGCTTCAGCTACAGAAAAGAAACCGTGGCAGGCAGTATTCATCCGACGGATGCCGCTGCCGTGATGACTTTTGCAAAACCGTATCTGATCGAAGACGCTCAGGTGCTGGATCCGTTCTGCGGCGCGGGAACCATGATCGCGGAACGGTTGCGGGCAGGAAAGACCCGCACTGCCTTCGGTGTTGACACTTTCGGACCGGCGATCGAAAAGGCCCGCATAAACGTGAAGTCAAGCAACGTATGGTTTGTGCACAGGGACTTTTATGATTACCGGCAGGATCACATGTTTGATGAGATCATCACGAACATGCCGTTCCGCGAGGACGGTGATACAACAGAGATTGCGGTACTGTATCGCAGATTTTTCCGCAAACTGCCGGAGCATCTGCGCAGAAACGGAACACTTGTGATGGTATCGCATGATCCGAAACTTGCGGAGTCATCGATCCCTAACGATATGACAGTTGTGAAAAAGCTTGTGATGCGCGAGCGCGGTGAGATGGCTGCGTACATTATCCGTTTCCGCGAGCTTGCTTAATTAACGATTTCCCCAAAATGTATATGCGGTGAAATGCCGCAGAAAGAGGTGAATATGCTTGGTTCCCATGTTGGATTGAGCGGCAAGGAACAATTCTTAGGCTCTGTGAAGGAAGCGCTTTCTTACGGCGCGGACACCTTCATGGTGTACACCGGTGCGCCGCAAAATACGATCCGCAAAAAGCTTGAGGACATGCGGATCCCCGAAGCGAAGGCATTGATGTCGGAAAATGGGATCACTGAATTTGTCGTGCATGCGCCTTACATCATCAACCTCGGAAACTCCGTAAAGCCGGACAGTTTTCAATTTTCCGTGGAGTTCCTTCGCGAGGAGTTGAAGAGAACCACAGCGATGGGCGGACGCACACTGGTGCTTCATCCCGGAGCGCATGTCGGAGAGGGCGAGGACGCCGGTATCATGCAGATCATTCGCGGCCTCAATGAGACCTTTGATCCCGAAACCGAGGCTCACATCGCGCTTGAAACGATGGCCGGCAAGGGCAGCGAGATCGGAAAGACCTTCGAGCAGCTTGCGCGCATCTATGACGGCGTCGTACACAACAACAAGCTTCGTCTGTGCATGGATACATGTCATCTGAACGATGCGGGATACAGCGTTAAAGATGACTTTGAAGGAGTTCTCAAGGAGCTGGAACGGTATTTTCCGCTTAATCAGGTTGCGTGCATTCATCTCAATGACTCAAAAAATGAGAAGGGCGCGGCGAAGGACCGCCATGAGAATATCGGTTTCGGAAGCATCGGGTTTGAACGGCTGTGCGCGATCACGCGCATGAAGGAATTCGCGAACACGCCGATCATTTTGGAGACACCGTATATGAGTGCCGAGGAGGGCGGAAAGGATCGCACATATCCTCCGTACCGGGAGGAGATTGCGATGCTTCGCGCCGGAGTGTTTGAGCCTGATCTGAGAAATAAGGTAGTGGCTTACTATCAGAAGTGATAAGATACTGAATTTCAGTTGCGGGGGATGAAAAATGGGTGAGAAAACGTACAAAGGCGGGTATATCACAGTAACGAAGAAGGCGCTTAAGATAACTCTTATAGTAGTTGTCTCATTGGCCGTCATCATCGGAGCTTTCCTGCTTGTGAATCTATACAACTATAAGAAAGCCGTAAAGTTATTAAAGAACGGGCAGTATGAAGAAGCGTACGATCTCTTCACTATTCTGAAAGGTTTTAAGGACAGTCCCGAGAAGCTTGTTGAGGTGAAGAAAGCGATGCTGAAAAATGCGCAGCCCGGTCAACGGATCTACTTCGGAAGTTATTATACCGGTAGTGATAAAGAATACAGGGAAATGAAGGACATCGCCTGGATTGTTTTGGAAGTGAAGGACGGTAAGGCGATGCTGATCAGTGAGAAGAATATCGATTACGAATTCTGGGGAAAAGAAAATTTCAACGATCAAATGTTGAGTTGGGAGGACAGCTTTCTTCGAAACGGACTGAACAATATCTTTCTGTTCAAAGCATTTTCCGATGAAGAGATTGCGAAGATCGCAGATACGGTTGTCGTGCCGGACGAGGAAACGCACGTGGATCGTTTCGCTGATGCTCTCAATAAAGATGAGCGCGTGAAAGAGAATGAGGTCGTTGATAAGGTCTTTGTACTTTCCATGTCAGAGGCAATGAAGTATTTTCCGACGGACGAGAGCCGAAAGAGTGAACCGACAGAGTATGCGATCCAACAAAACAGATATATGGAACCTGCGTTGTTTCATACGGTTGATTTGATTCATGATGAAACCCATTCCTGGTGGCTGCGCACGAGAATTGACACAGTAAATGATGAGCATTTTATATGTTACGTTGAAGACAGCGGGCGGATCGTGAGGGGCTCTGCAGGCAACAATCACGCTTTACGTCCGGTGATCTGGGTTTCCATGGAGTAAAGTGCCGATGAAGCTGTATATTCGGAAAACAGAAGACTACACAGACGAGAACACGGAGCTCCTTGAGGAGGCGCGCCGAGTGCGCCTTGCGCGGATCAAAAACGCGAAGGTGCGTGCGGAGTGCATCGCTTCCGGAATGCTTCTTCGTGAGGCGCTTGCGGACTACGGGTATCAGGTTGAAGAAAAGCCGCTGGAGCTTGTCTACGGACCGGAGGGAAAGCCGGAGTTGAAACCTTCGGAAAGCTGCGAGACAGAAGAGAAGTCTCAGATAAAGTCTTCTGAGGCGACCGGTGCATCGACACCGTATTTCAGCATATCCCACAGTGACAGCATAGTCGTGTGCGCGGTTGATGATGAGCCCGTTGGCGTTGACACAGAGAAGGTTAAGAAGGTTTCACCTCTTCTGCCTAAGAGGGTTTTGTCGGAAGAAGAGAATGCGGAATACTGCAGGATCCTTGATGAAAGGTCCCCGGAAGCCGCCTACGGATATTTTACTGTTCGTTGGACAGAGAAGGAAAGTATCGCCAAGCTGATCGGAAAAGGCATCGGCATGGATTTTCGGACGATCGATCCCTCTGAATACCGATTGCACACCGTCTTCAGAACGATCGAGGGCGAGGAGTACGTCATCACGACGGCACAGTACAAAAACGTCTGAAACAAGAGACCGTACAAAGCAAGAATGATCAAACTAATCTGAACTTTTTAAACGTAAAAATGTATCAAAAAGCGATCTGACAGAAAAGTCCCGGCTCACAAAGAAGCCGGGACTTATTGTTTTGTATGGTTTGCTATGTTACTGAAGGATCACTTCTTGTCAAGCTCAGCCTGCTTCATTGCGCGAACCTTGAGGGACAGACCGAAGAGGTTGATGAAGCCCTCGGCATCCTTGTGGTTGTACAGATCGCCGGTGGTGAAGGAAGCAATGCTCTCGTTGTAAAGGCTGTACGGAGACGTCGTGCCCTGCTTGATGATGTTGCCCTTGTAGAGCTTGAGCTTCACCTCGCCGGTAACATACTCCTGGGACTTCTCGATAAATGCCTGCAGGCACTCACGGAGAGGAGTGAACCATTTTCCTTCGTATACGAGATCAGCGAAACGGTTGCTGATATTCTTCTTGAATGCCATCATATCGCGATCTGCGATGAGTTCCTCGAGCTGCTGATGTGCTTCCATGAGGATTGTTCCGCCGGGCGTCTCATAAACACCGCGGGACTTCATGCCTACGACACGGTTCTCAAC
>CADBLW010000214.1 GCA_902795625.1 uncultured Lachnospiraceae bacterium
CGTTGCGCACATAGTTGCGGTACTCACCGAAGAACGGGGCAAACGTGATGACCTCGTCGCCGGGGTTTACAAGCGTCTTCAGGATGACGTTCAGACCGCCTGCAGCGCCTACCGTCATCAGTATATTTTTCGCGGAAAATGCGGTCCCGAACTCCTTGTTCAGATGCTCGGCGATCGCGGTGCGGACATCCTCAAAGCCCGCATTGTTCATATATCCGTGGAGCACGTTCTCGTCCTCGTGGGCAATGATGTCGAGAAGCGTCTCGCGGATCTCCGCGGGCGGAACCACGCTCGGGTTG
Organism: uncultured Lachnospiraceae bacterium; assembly: GCA_902795625.1. Classification (GTDB taxonomy): domain Bacteria; phylum Bacillota; class Clostridia; order Lachnospirales; family Lachnospiraceae; genus ISDg. Next base: position 300 of record CADBLW010000214.1, read on the forward strand.
CCGAGGCTGTAGTCATAGACGTTCTCACGGCCGAACTCCTTCGCCATCTTCGTGCCTTCCTCAAACATTGCACGGATCGCGGAGCCGTTTTTGTTGAGATCGAGAATCATGGAATTGATCATTGTGAAAATCTCCTTTCGTTGCGCCTCCGGAAAGCTCCATTTGCTGTCGCTTTCGGGCGCAGATACACGGTCATTTTACCACGGTGACACACGGAAGTAAAGTGCGGATTGCTTGTTGTCTTCCGCCCGTTTATATGGTATAATTGAGCGAATTGATTCGCGTGGAGGTACATGAATTATGCTCGACGGAAAAATCGAATTTGACCAGGCCTGGTTGCTCAACCGGAGAAACGATGAAAAACTGCCTGTGGAGATCATAAAAAGCAGGCTCGAGAGCCTGTTCGGCAGCAGTCTCAAGGTGGATCATGAGGATTATGCACTGCTCTCCTTCACCCTTGAAACCGGCGCTGTGGAGCAGACCGCTCAGAAGATCAACTCCGTACTTCAGGAGGAATTCTCCCTCAACGACGGCCGCCAGATCCACGACTCTGCGAACTCCGTGTACTACGTCTATCCGGAGCTTATGCTGGCGATGACGGCAGGGCTTAAGAGCGATGAAGCCTCCCCGCTCTCCTATTTTGACACGCTGGTCGGATGGGACGAGTTTAAGAAGCTGTGCCGCGAGATCGCAAGCGTCGCGCCGCAGATCCGCAGCCACAACACGCAGATCAGTTTCCAGCATCAGAATTACCTGTTCTCCGTCAACGACGGCGCAGGCCTTACGACCATGCTGAACACCTTCACCGATTTCATCACGGCGCTTGATCTGTTCCCGTTCTATCGGGAAGACCCGGTGAAGGAGATCAAACTCGGAATGCACACCGAGGACGGCTTTACCTCGCCCTTTGATACGATCACAGCGCTCGGCAAGCTCGAGAACCGCAACCGCCTTGTCTGCATTGACATCCGCGCATTTACCGAACGCCCCCGCCTCGGCGACCTGAAGGCGTTCCTTCGCCAGCTGATCCCGCTGGAGAGCGACTATATCTTCGCTTTCCGCATTTCCTATATTGAACCTACCGCGCTGAAGGCACTCAGCGATACCATCAGCGACATTCTCTATCTACGCACGATCGCGGTGCCGCCGTACACGAACGAGCAGCTGAAGCAGGGTGCCGTGCTTGCCCTTGCCGACTACTCCTTCTCCCTCAGCGACGATGCCTGGGACGTGTTCTTCTCCCGGATTGCCGAGGAGAAAAGCGACGGCCGCTTCTACGGAATGCAGTCGGTGCGGAAAATTGTCTGTGAGATCCTGTGGCTGAAGCATCTTGCGGACGCCGCTGCCGCTGAAGCAAACGAAACCGAGGCCGCTGCAGCTGAAGCGAACGAGACGGAAACTGCTGCCGCCGAAGCAAATGAGACTGAGGCCGCGGCAGAGGAGGCTGCGGAAGAAAATGCAGAAGAACGTGCGGAAGAAGGTGCAGTTGAGGATGAATCTTCCGCCTTTGAGGAACCGTCATCCGGCCTCACCGTCATCAGCAAGGCGGATATCATGGGTCTCTCCGCGACCTACAATGAGAACAAGCAGTCCGGTTTTGACAAGCTTGCGGAGCTGATCGGTATGGAAGCCATCACCGAGCGCATCCGCGAGATCGTCTCCCAGGTCAAATACTCCCTCAAGGACAGCTCCATCGACCGTCCTACGCTGCACATGCGCTTTACCGGTGCCCCCGGTACCGGCAAGACTACCGTCGCGCGAATTCTCGGACAGATCTTCGCGGAGAACGGAATTCTCCGCAACGGATACTTCTTCGAGTACATGTCGCGTGATCTCTGCGGCGAGTATGTGGGCCAGACCTCACCGAAGACGGCCTCCATCTGCCGTGACGCCTACGGCTCCGTGCTCTTCATCGACGAGGCGTATGCGCTGTACAGCGGCGAGAGCAACAACGACTACGGCAAGGAAGCGCTTGCAACGCTCATTTCCGAGATGGAAAACCACCGCGACGACATGGTCGTCATCATGGCCGGATACAAGGGAGATATGGATAAGCTGATGGAGGGCAACGCGGGTCTTCGCTCCCGCATGCCTTACCAGATTGATTTTCCGAGTTATACCAAGAAGCAGCTGACGGAGATCTTCATGCTGATGGTGCGCAAGCATTTTGCGTATAATCCCGAGCTGGAGCAGACGGCGGCTAACTTCTTTGATTCCCTCGACCAGGCTTACATAGATTCGCAGGATTTTGCAAATGCGCGCTTCGTGCGCAACCTTTACGAGCGCACCTGGTCCAAGGCCGCGATCCGCTCGCAGATGGACGGTCTCGACATCGTCCGCATCACTTCCGACGATTTCCGCGCGGCGGCTTCCGAGGGAGAATTTTCAGAGAAACTGATGACCAAACATACTTTGGGATTTATCTAAGGGAGGATATAAGACAATGGCGACATCACAGGAGGATCTGGATTCCAGACGCATCTTTGCGACACTCAAGAAGGTTGTTTCCGACCTCGTGCAGCATTTCAACTGCGACGACGAGGCGATGAAGATTGAATTTCAAGTAGATTCCGCACCGTTCGAGATATCCTTCAAATTCAGTGTCCATCCCGTCTCCCAGCTGCTCACTCTGTACAGCAAACTGAATTTTACGGTTGCGGAGGAATATCGCGAAGCGTATTGCCACGCGATCTGTGAACTGAACTACGACCGCATGTACGCGGCGACGTTTGATTTTTCGCCGGAGAAGGGTGTCACCGTATTCCGCGTTCCCGTCCTCTACCGCAAGAGCATTCTCTCGCCCGAGCTTTTGGAGGGCGTAGCGCGCTACACCTTCGATACCGTCAACAAATACACCCCCTACCTCTACGACATCTCGCACGGGGTTGAGGCTTCTCTGCCGGAGGAATAACCGGCATTCATACTATCCTGTCTTCTCAGTCCGACGCTGCCGAAGCGTCGGATTGTTGATTCTGATCCTGTTTCCGGTATTGTGTCAGATACAGCGACGGGTCGAGCACACCGATATAGGCTTCCCAGCGCATCTCCGCATCGCTTTCGCGGATGCTCGGAAAAGCCGCGCGGATGATCGCGCAGAGATTTTCCGCCTTTTCGCGCAGATGCGTGCTGTCTCTGAAGAAATACGTGTTCCCGAGATACAGATTCTCAAGAATTCTCGCGCGGTCCTCCCGTTCGTTGGTACGGGAATACGCGTCTATAAACCATGCCTTCTTCGGCGAATCCTGGTACGTTCCCTTTCTGTCGTCAAGCGACACGCCCGAATCATCCGTATACGCATCGAAATACGGGTATTTCTCGGTGTTCAGTGTGCTGTTCCAGTACGCCGCAAAATCCAGCTCGTTGTCCGCGCAGAACTTGCGGATGCGCACTTCCATCATGTGCATTGTCTCATGCACAAACGTCTCGCGCAGCTGGTTGAGATATCTCGAGCCGTACGCCATACAGATATCCTCAAAGGACGTGCTCGTCAGCGCGGCCGCGTCCTCTATGGCACTCAGATCCGTGCGCTCGAAGCCCCCGCACAGGAAGAACCGCACACAGCCTCTCTCCCCGTCCGCCAGAATGTCCGTCCAGAAACCGTCCGGGAATTCCGCTGCGGATTCGTAAAATTCATTCATCGTCATCCGCAGACGGTCCATATCATCACAGGGGATCAGCCGATAGCTTCCGAACATGTCCCCGTGCATATCCATTTCCTCAAAATACACATGGATGCCGAATTCCGTGAGGAACCGCTCCGCCATGTTCCGCAGCTCGTACGTCTCATCCGTGGGATACACGACCTTCGAGCCCTCGATCGGCATGGAGGGTTCCGTCGTGGGATCCCAGATCAGCAGCGCAGTGTCATCCGCATCGATGCCTGTCTCAATCAGGACATACCCGTGTTTCGTAAGATGCGATTGCCCAAAATAGCTGTGGTCGTGGATCAGCGTGTTGGACAGCTGCCCGACGAGGGACTGCGTTTTGATATCATAGATCCGGTAGATCGTCTCGTAATCCTCATCGTCGTCGGAAAATATCCATTCCAC
>CADBLW010000215.1 GCA_902795625.1 uncultured Lachnospiraceae bacterium
AGTAGGAACGAAAGAAGGCAGCAAGACGTATCTCAAGATCGTGATCGCGGTCTGTGCGGTGATCGTTATTGCGGTGGGCGTCGTGCTTGGGTACAAGCTCACGCACAAGGATACTCCGAAGGAGACGGGGGAGACAAAGAAAACGGGAGGAACGAAGAAGACAGGGGACGAGAAAACGCCTGATTCCGATAAGATATATGACAGGATCGATATCCGTAAGAGTGTTCTGTCCAAGGTGTATTCGTTGGAAACGGGCAAGGAGGTATTGCAGGAGGAGTATTCCTATGACGCGCAGGGAAGGCTGACACAGGAGGTAGTGTACAGCTATGACGGGTCCGTAAGGTATACAGAGTACTATTCCTATGACCAAAACGGCGAGAAGATGGAGCGCTGGGCACCGTCCAAAGGCGGTGAACTCATGGATTTCCGGTTCACGGATATTACCGGCACGGGTGTGAGCGTTGAAGGATACGAAGTGTATGAGGAAGAATTTTACGACGACGGATCCATCAAGGAATTCCGTGTATACGGTGATCTGGAAAACCTGTCCGAAGACCGGTCCAAAATGACACTCGTCAAGAAGGTCAACTGGGAGTATGACGCGGGGAAAAAGAACATAAAACGTGTCTATTACATGGATCATGGGGATGGACACATGGAGTTGACGGGTGATCTGCAGTTCGAGCTGGATTCTCAGGGCCGTGTCATCCGGTGCATCAATCCCAACGACTGGAACGGAAGGGAGAACATCAAATCCGTCACCGAGTACCGGTATGAGGATCGGATCCTGGGGAGCCGGGTGATCCGGACCGTCACCAAAGGGAAGGAGATACAAGAGGATATTTTTGAAGGCGACCGTTTGATCTCCGAGAAGGTCGTTGAAGCAGACGGAAGCGGATGGATGCGCGAGTATTGGGATCCGAACGTGAATGTGCTGCCTTCATCCTTTGACTATCCCCGCATGGAAAGCTGGAAACAGTTTGACGCGCTCGGCAACGAGACGCCTCTGTACAAAATCGAGTTCGGCGAGGACGGTCGGCCTCTTCGACAGATTGACATTGAAAGCGGTGCCATATACGTCGAATATCAGTACGGGTCCGACGGACAATGGAACGCGGTCCTGGTGGGAAATGATGAAAACCTGCCGGTCAAGGTGATGGACATCAAGGTGGATCAGTACGGAGACCTGATTGAATACTCGTCGTCTGCTGCCGAAGCTGCATGGGCGTACGGCGTCGGCGAGCGCTATGAGTGGAAATCGATCTCTCTGATGGGCTCCGGAAAGTAGAGGAGCCGGAGGTTCATTTTCCGAGAAAAAGACAGAGAAATTGACGGAATGTGACAATTCCCGCGTTGCGAGAGATTTTTCGTAACGCGGGATAGTTTTTTGTCTCCCGCATTGCTATAATGGAAACAAAGCAAGAGGGGAGGTGCCGGGTATGAAGAGACATTGCCTGCTGTTGATCGTTGTTGTTCTGTTCGCTGTTCTGGCGGCAGGGTGCGGTGAGACCGCGTCGGAAAATAAAACCCCGACGCCCAGTCCGTGGCCGACGGAACCGCTTCCGACGATCAAGGTTTCCGAGCCGGCTTATGAGACGTCGAACAAGGTTGTCTGGATGTACAACTTTTTTTCGAAATTTTTCGGCGGACTCAACGAAAAGACCGGGAGGGAGATTAACCGGATCCTCTACGAAAGGGGACTGGATTGCCAGATCGTGTTCGTGGACGGAGGGATGGTTGACGGAGACCAGTCACGGTGGGAAGAGCAGATAGAAAAATATGAAAAAGGGCAGGGGGCAACCTATGGGCCGATTGATATCCTGTTCACCGGTATCGGCGGCAGTAATGAAGCAGCCGAAAAAGGCAGCTTTCTGAAAAACCGGATGGCACCGTTAAATGATCTGCTCGGATCGGACGAAGGGAAGGTCCTTCGCGAGTTTTATACGCAGGATGAATGGATGCAGGTTTCCCTTGACGGTAAGACATATTGCGTTCCGTTGGCGGCATATTATTCCGGTGAGGACGAGGAATACAACGATCTGTACAACTCGGTGGGCCACGGCCTGTTTCTTTCCGTCAGGGAGGAGTATGCAGAATACTTTGACGGCTTCGACGGAACCTATGCGTCTCTGCGGGCAATATACAACGCCATCGGCGACAGCAGCCTTCATATCATGATCAGCGGTTTTGATGCGGATATCATGTACGGCCTGCTGGGTTACTCGACGATGTATGATTTTCCGTACAGGGTGGATACCGGGACGGCTTTTGATATTACGAAAACCGATGAGCTGCCGTTCCTTCTGATGCAGCTCTACGATGACATGTCCTCGGGGATACTGTTCCCGGAGTTCTGGCAGCAGAAGATGTCAGGGGAAGTGCTGGCATATATTCACCGGAACGCACAGATCCCGCCGGAAGGGTATCGGGAGTATCTGCTTGTAAAGAGTATCCCCGCGTTCAGAACAAACTGCCTTTACGGCATCTCCGCCGCGTCTGCACAGAAAGAGCTCGCGTTCAAAATCCTTTCCCTGTGCCTGACGGACCCGGAGATCCTGGGACTTCTGTACCCCGGTCTGCAGGAGAAAACCATCGAGCGCCGCACGGAGCTTCTTTCCGGGACCACGGAAAGCGAGCTGGCGGGCATCCTTCTGCCGAAGACAGACGAGAAGTACAGAGACCTCTCGAATTCGTCGGATGAGGATCACCTGCGCATCGATGAGGCGTATTTGAAGATGATCAACGGAATGTTTAAAAAGACGGAGTCCAAAGCGTTGGATCCCCGGTGGAATATCGAGGAAGAATGGAAGAAATACAAGGAGCAGGCGGAGCGGTATTCCGGCGTCTGCGACATCATCAATCAGGAAGTTCAGGACTGGTTGAGCGGAAAATGATGCCAAATCGAATACAGTATTTTCACAGCCCGGGGTTGCGGATCAAGCCGACCCCGGGCTTTTTCAAATTTACTGAGTGATTTTCCGTGAGAAACTCGTATATAATGGTGAAGGATATCTTTACGAAAGGAGGGTGCCGATGGACGAGAATGCTTTGCTGCAGCTGCTGAAGGACAATGCCGAACGCGGCTTACAGGCGATAATTGAAACCTACGGCCCCGCCGTGCACAAGATCTGCTCCTCCTACCTGTCCGGATGCCGGCAGGAGGATATAGAGGAGGCGGAGTCTGATGTCTATGTTAAATTATGGAAACACCGGGAGAGCGTCATCATCAACGAAACCTATTCGCTGAAAAGTTACCTCTTCGCGATCGCACGAAACACATGCATAGACAGACAGCGCAGTGCACAGCCGGAAGCCCTCTCTCTGGAAGCCGCTTCGGAAAATGGCTTTGAGCCGGCAGCCCCCGACCAAACGGAAGGCACCGTCGCCGCAGGCTGGCTGAGCGACACCGTTCGTTCGGCAGTCGCGGAACTCGATGAACCGGCGCGAAGCATATACTACGCAAGGTATTACGAAGGACTGAGCATCCGCGAGGTCGCCGCGAAGCTGAATCTTCCGGAGAAAAAAGTGGAAAATACCCTTCGGCGCAGCAGGAAAAAGCTGCGTTCAATCCTCGTAAAGAAAGGGGTGACATCCTATGAAGAATTTGAAGGATGACAATTTCACGGAGCAGACAGAAGCGGTCGCTCTGTTTAAAGATCTGCCGACCCGCAGCGAAGCCGATGAGCTGGAAAACAGTCTCGCGGAATATACACCGGTAGAATTTTCCGCAGAAAGGATGACCGAGCGGACAATCTCCGAACTACACAGCGAGTTGGTTGCCGAGGCTCCGAGGAGCAACCGCCGCCGCAGATCCCGTCTGATCCTGATCGCTGCCTGCGTTGCTGTGCTTCTTATCGGCACCGCATTTGCCGCGAAAGAGATCATTCACAACAAACGACTCAACGAGATGCTCGGCATCGGGGAGGATGCCGGCGAGATGGAGAATGCATTTTTCGAGATCGGAATCTCTAAGCAGGTGGGCGACAGCAAAATAATCATAACGGTGGTGGATTCTATCGGAGACTCCCACAACCAGTGGATCGAGGTTCAGACCAACATGAAGTTTAAGGTACCGGTGGAGGACGGCTGGATTCCGGAGGGTTTTGACCGAGAAGCAATGCCCGCCAACATAGCAGGTGCATTCGTTCTGAAGTATCCTCAGGAAAATGAGCATTATACCCCGTCCGTCGGTTACCATGTAATGCCGTTTTGCAGAGACGGGTATCTCTGGTATATGATCTGGGCGGTGTCCGAAGATATTCCCCTCAACAACGCGGAAGTTCTCCTTAAGTTCCGGATCGGTGATCTGGAGTTTCGATGGAAGAACAACTACGAGTCCGACGAGAAAACCATTGTGATCAATAAGACTATCGGAAAATACACCTACACC
>CADBLW010000216.1 GCA_902795625.1 uncultured Lachnospiraceae bacterium
GCCTTCGCTGCGGCGCACTGCGCGTCGGTCTCATCCGTACGTTCCTGTACATAAATCGCGTCGATCAGCGCAGCAACTTCCGCAGCTGCCTTAAAGTCAGGATTGAAGTACTTCAGCGCTTCTCCTGTGTGATCAATGTAAATCTGCTGAACGGCGTCAATCCTGCCGAGACCGGCAATCTGTGTATCGATCTGTGTGAAGAAACCGCTTGCCGTGAACTGGGACAGCCAGGACTCCTCGTCCTCAGGGTCCGCCATGTCGTTGTTGGCATGATCACCGGCGACGACCATCAGGGGGCGGAGAATAACCTTGGAGTATCCCGCTTCATGGACTGCGTTGATGACATTCTCGCAGGATGTGGATTCCGGCTCGCCCTCGACCGTGCCGATGAACACGTTCTTGTATCCGAGATTATCCATCATGGTCTGCATCTGGGAATAGGTTACCTTCGCCTTGTGCGAGGTACCGTGGCCCATAAACACAAACGCGGTTCCGTCTTCCGCGGCTGCATCAATGCTCTCAAAGCCAGCTGTCTTGACAGCTTCCGCTGTAACAGCCTGTGCAACGAGTTCCTTATCTCCGTTTACTTCGGTCTCATCTGCACCGACTTCGCCAAGAAGCGGCTCCGCGACCTGAACGGCTTCAAACTTGTCCGCATAGGCCTCGACCGCCGCGCACAGTTCGTCGTATTCCGCGCCATGCATCAGATGCGTGGGCTGGATCACGAGGTTCTTGACACCGTTTGCGACAGCGCGCTCGAGCGCCTGATCCATGTTGTCAATGAACTCACCGTCACGCGCCTGAACATGATTGATGATGATCTGTGCAGTGAACGCTCTGCGGACCGCCCAGTCGGGGTACGCTTTTTCAAGCGCTGCCTCGATGCCGCCGATATCCATAGCGCGGCTTTCGTTGAACGAAGTGCCGAAGCTTACGACCAGCAGTTCGTTTTCACCGATTTCATCCGCGTTTCTCGGGTTGTCGAGAGAGGCGTCGCCGGTATCTCTGCCGAAATAATCGGGATCGGCTTCCTCGCCTTCCACCATCTCTTTCTGTGCGTCTGTCAGCGCGTCCCACGCGGCTTTCGCAGCCGCGCATTGCGCGTCTGTCTCATCTGTGCGTTCCTGCACATAGATCGCGTCGATCAGCGCTGCGACGTTTGCGGCTGCTTCCGCGTCCGGATCAGCAGGCTCTTCCGCGGGTTGTTCAGCGGGAGCTGCAGCTGGTTCCGCTGTAGGTGCTTCAGTAGCTGCAGGCACGGGAGCTGGCTTTGCGCATCCCGCGAACAGCATCGCGAACATCGCGAACGCTACTATCAGTGCAATGGTCTTTTTCATGATGATTTTTTTCCTCCTTTTGTCCGGGACACATGGTCCCGATCATGGTCTATGATGACGGGATAATCCCCATCAAACGTTCACGATCGGCACGAAAAAAGCTCTTTATCAAAAGATAAAGAGACTGCGTACAAAATGCGCCCGGTAAAGGCATAGGTACACAATCAATTCCTCGTGATTTGGAAAAATCTTTTCCCGTACCGGCAGACGGCAGGTTTCCCGGCTCGCGGCGTCAGACGCTATCGCCTTCCCGATTGCTCAGTGGCTGCGCATGCATGACAGCGAAAATCCGCTTACGGTGACGAGATCGCACAGGTTTTGCACCTGTTTCCCTTTTACCCGCCGCATATTCTTGCGGCAGCACCGTCTGCTGAAAATATGAAATTGTTATAAACGAATTTTAGCGCCAACCAAACTGCCTGTCAATGCACCGAACAAAACAGTACATAAAACAGGTTGATTCGATTAGCTCCAATAGTTCGTCAATTGAAAGCACCTGCCGCATTGGAACGGGCGGCAAGATATGCCCTGCTCAGTTGTCCCAGTTCAGAACCTTGCCGCCGATCAGATGAATGTGCAGATGATGTACGCTCTGCCCGGCGTCGTCACCGATGTTGGAGATCAGGCGATATCCGGTCTCGCTGATACCGAGTTCCTTCGCAAGCTGGTTGGCGACCGCCACCAGTTTTCCGAGCAGCTTGTCGTCACTTCTTTTTAGCTTGTCCGCGCCGGAAATATGCCGTTTCGGAATGATCAGGACATGCACTGGCGCCTGCGGATTGATATCCTTGAAAGCGAGCACGTCCTCGTCCTCATAAACCTTGGCGGACGGAATCGTTCCGTCGACGATCTTGCAGAACAAACAGTCTTCCATTACGATTTTACCTCCCCTATCGCCAATGTGTGGTCGCGTCCCGTAATGCGGACCCTGACAAGCTCCCCTTCCGGGACACTGCATCCGACGCGGACGTAGTTTCCGGTATACCCGGTCCCGTCGTCCTCTATGAGCACCGTCTGTTCGGTCCCGATCAGGGACTCCACAAACGTTTCCTCCATTTCCTTCCCGATCGCGATCAGTTCGGAAGCCCTCCGTTCCTTTACGGAC
>CADBLW010000217.1 GCA_902795625.1 uncultured Lachnospiraceae bacterium
AGGAAGGTTTGTCCGCTCCTGCAGGATAGTAGCGGATTGTAAGCTCGTAATCAAGACTGTTGTCGTAAGGATCGCCCGGCGCGCTCAGCGTCTTGTCGGGATCGAGTCCGCAAACCTCAAGCTTTTCGCCGGTCTCTGAGGTAAACGTGTCTAATACCCGGCACCTGCTTTCATCCAGCAGCAGATTCAGGCCGGATCCTGTCAGATACAGCTGAACATCCGCCTCAACATCGGTAAACCGCACATCGGCACGCAGCTCGAGCTCCTCGTCGAGGACACGCTGCGAACTGTAGACGCCGTCGGTAACACGGGCCGCAAAATTGCGGATTGTCGTCTCCTCCCCCTTGGCCAGCTGGTTCATCGAATCATAGATATCCAGCACAGTGTTGCCGAAAACCTCCCACGGTTTCGCGGCAAGATTGATGTCCCAGTAATTCGTTCCGATATCAACGAAGAGAGAATTAACCTTCGGCCATTCCGTCGTGTCCTGCTTATCATACTCCAGGGTAAACAGCTGCCGCAGTTCACCGGGCCTTCTCGAGGCATAGAATTGTTCCCACACCTTATAGTGTTCACACCATTCTTCCTCAAAGCCCCCGATCACCTCGCGATACGAAAACGAAGTTACGGATTTTTTCACCGTAAGCGGATCATACACGTCCGCATTTTCACCGCTGTTCGTGTAGTACACTTCAAACGAAACGGAATCCTTGGTTTCGGCCCCGGCAGCTTCCGCTCCGAGATTATTGCTCTCGTAAAGGACCACGTACTTTTTGCTCATGTCAGCCGCGATCAGCCATCCGCTGACCGTGTATGCCTTCATCGTGTGTCCCTGTCCGAAATAATCGTCATAGACGGCCGCGTGGGAGTAAACCTCCAAACGACCGTAGTTCCCGCAGTCAACGGTATACTCCAGTTCTTCTGTAGCAAAGCTGGCCGTCGAATAACCAATCGAACCGCTTTGATATTCCTGCTGCAGTGTATTCTCCAGCGCACGGATCCGCTCCGCGCTGTCCGCCTCCCACTGTTCGCGGTTTTGTTTCGTGTACGACTCCGAATCAAACACGCTCTCTGACGCGCCGTCCTGCACACGGTTGATCTCAATGCGGGCCATACGCCGCGTATCAACGGCTTCCTTGTCCGGCGTCACAATGATATCATACTGTGAATTATCGACGACGTAAGGCGTCGGTGTCACTTCCTCTGTCGGCGTAACCTCTGCCGTCGGCGTCACTTCCGTTGTCGGCGTTGCTTCTGCCGTCGGCGTCGCTTCCGGTGTCAGTGTTGCAGTCGGCGTCGGTGTCCCCACGGTCACTTCGAAGGTCGGTGTAGGCGTTGCCTGCTTCTCTCCCGGCGTTGTCTCCGACGTTTTCTTTTTACCGGAGTCGTCGTCATCCCCCGAATTCCCGCTGCACGCAGCAAGCATGGCCGTCATGCAGACGATCAGGATCAGACTCAGGATCCTTCTTACTGCCTTATTCATACAAAATCCCCCCAATTATTCATTGCATTTTCGAAAAATGCAGTATTTCCGTAATTGTACCAAAGCGGAACTTTGGTGTCAATATATTTTACCCTTTGTTGTGGTAAATTTAATAACTTAATTGCACAAAAAACCGGTGGGGATCCTGTTCCGGCAATCCCCACCGGCCTGTTTTTGTTATGCAGTTTCGTACTGTCCGCCTTGTTTTGTTATGCGGTTTCGTACCGTCCGGCCTGCACGCGCCACATCTCCGCGTAACGTCCGTTCTGCGCGAGAAGGCTCTCGTGCGTTCCCTCCTCAACGATGCGGCCGTTCTCCAGCATCAGGATGCGGTCCGCGTCGCGCGTCGTCGAGAGACGATGCGAGATGTAGAACACGGTCTTGCCCTTGGCTGCCCGTTTCATCGCTCGGTTCAGCTCGTACTCCGCGATCGGATCAAGTGCGCTGGAAGGCTCGTCCATGATCAGGATATCCGCGTTCTTGTAGAATGCGCGGGAAATCGCGATCTTCTGGCTCTCGCCGCCGGAGAAGTTGACACCCTCCCGGTCGAACTCCGTCGTCACCTGCGTCTCGATGCCCTTCGGCAGTGTCCTAAGCCGCTCCCCGAAGCCTGCCTCCGTGAGCGCCTTCACGACGCGCTCCTCCTTCGACTGGCCCGTGGCAGTGTAGGCCGTGCCCATGATGACATTTTCCGCGAGAGTCGCTCCGTACATCTGGTAATCCTGGAAGACGACTCCGATGCGCCGGCGATACTTCTCCGGCAGATAGTCTCGAATGTCCTCTCCGTGGTAGCGGATCTCGCCTGCGGTCGGATCGTAGAGACGCATCAGCAGTTTGATCAGTGTCGTCTTGCCGGCACCGTTGTAACCGACAATGGCAATGTGCTCGCCCGGTTTCACGGTGAGGTTGATATTGTGAAGCGTATCCTCCATGTCCTCGCGGTAGCGGAAACTCACATCGTACAGCGCAAGTTCGCCGTTGCCCTCGGGAACGTCCGTGCCCTCGCCGAGACGGATCTTCGGCTCGTATGCGAGAAATGCGCGGATCTTGTCGACGTAGAGGCTGTTCTCCTGTGCCTGCGGAAAAATGTCAGCGAGGTCCGCGAAGCTCCTGCGGAGACTTCCGGTCCGGTTGAACAAAACCACAGCGTCACTGTAAGGGATCGTGTGGAGCACCGCAGCCTGGTAGACAAGGTAGGAGATGTATAAGCCGTCCATAATAAAGTCGGAAGCCAGATAGTTGCGCGCAAACCCGAGCAGCGTACGTTTCACGCCGACTTTCTTCTGCTCTGCGCGGATCGCATCATCGGCCTCGGCAAATTCCTCCTCAAGCTGATCGCCGACCGCCGGATGAAGACGAAGCTCTTTCGCGTAGTCGTTCAGATAGAACACACGGCTCACGTAGTTGCGCTTCCGCTCCAACGGATTGACACTGAGCCGCACGCGGTAATTCAGCTTGTTCAGCACGCGCGAGATCAGGAACCGAAGCACGAACGACGCAAGCACGAACAGAATACCCACCCAGTTTGTCACGAGGTAGAACACACCGGTCGTGAACAGGATCGTAAGCGCCTGCATGATACGGTTGCACATGGTGAGGAACCGGTCGATGGAGCTTTCCGCCTCTGCGACCGCAAGCACGAAATCATTGTAGTACTTCGTGTCATCGTAGCACGACAGGTCCAGCTCCGCAGCCTTCTGATACATCTGCTCCTTCAACGCCTTGTACAGCTTCGGCTTCGCCCGGAACGACCATCCGTGGATGAAGAACCCATCCGGCACGATCTGCGCCATGTTGATCACAAGAATGATCCCGATGACGAGGAGCGGCTTCCAGAACGGTTCCTGGTACTCCGCGCAGCGAAGCACGTATCGGATCCCGAGCACATGCTCGAGGAAAATGATCCCCTGGTACCGGAACGCATCGTACAGAAAATAGATCATATAGCCCGGGCAGGTCCGAAAACAGAGTTTCCACAGGAATACCTGATTTTTCCAAACATGTCTCATGCGGAAGCACCTCCTTCCGTGATGGCAAGGTAGTTCTTCGCCTGTTTCTCATACATGTCGGCGTAGATGCCGCCCTGCTCCATCAGGCTGCAATGCGTCCCCGCCTCCTTCACGGTACCGTCAGAGAGAAGGTATACCCAGTCGGCGTTCTGCACGGAGCTTAACCGGTGTGAGATGAACACCAGCGTATTGTCCCGGCAGGTCTCGTAGATGTTGTCGAACAGCGTTGCCTCCGCGATCGGATCGAGCGCACTCGAAGGCTCGTCAAAAACCTTGAACGGACAACGGCGGACAAATGCGCGAGCAACTACGATCTTCTGGAATTCGCCGCCCGAGAGCACTGCGCCCTCGTCGTCGAACTCGTGCGTCAATATCGTGTCCGTCCCCTTCGGAAGCGTCATGACCTTATCGTACGCGCCCGCCAGCCGTAACGCCTCGACGACGCGTGCATCGCGCTCCTCCGGCGATGCCGGAACCATCTTGCCCGAACCGTCATCCGACCACACAGTCTCTCCCATGAGAACGTTGTCTGTCACGGTCATCGAGAACATGCGGTGATCCTGGAACGCGGTCGCGAACAGCGCGCGATATTTCTTAAGGTCATACTCGCGGATGTCGCGTCCGTTCAGGAGGATTGAGCCCTCCGTCGGGTCATAGAACCGCAGCAGCAGTTTGATCAATGTCGTCTTGCCTGCGCCGTTGTGCCCCACGATCGCGTAGGTCTTACCTCCGCGGAACTCCATTGAAAGATGTGAGATGACCTCCTTATCCTTATAGGAAAATGAAACGTCCTTAAACTCAATCGAACGGATCTCCGTGCCGGGGTCGTCTCCTGTGGAATCCTCGGGGATGCGCTCCTTATACTCAAGGAAGCCGCGCAGGTATTCGATAAACAAACCGTTTCGAAACAGCTGGGTCAGCGCTTCGGTGAAACCGATCAGGATCCACGTGGTTGACACCATCATGCTCGTGATGACCGAAAGCTCTGCCAGGGTCATCGAGTGGCTGACTACGGTCCGGTACGCGCCGTAGATCAGGAGCCCCTCAAAGATCAGCGTAAACGTGAACGTCACATACAGCCAGTGCAGCACCATCGCTCTCTTCGTGTACTTCTTCGTCACGTCCGAAACGCCCTGTATGGCATCCTTGTACTGCTGTTTCATGACCTTGAAAACACCCGTAAGGCGTATCTCTTTTGCATAATCCGGAAGGTACATCACACGGTTGACATATGCGATACGTCGGTTATGCGGCGCCATATCCTTGTTGCGCTCATAATCGATCCGGCTTATTCTCCGGTTAAAAACAAAATTGCCTATAACCGGGAAAATGATGAAAAGCACTGATACTTTGTCCACCTGATACATGAAGACAAACGCGCACACACTGGCAACCGCACCGAACATTGTCTTGAACAGTGCCTCCGCAGTTCCGATCAGGCGGTTATCCGCCTGCTCCATCGCCAGTGTATATTTGTCGTAGAAATCACTGTCCTCGAAGCAGGAAAGCTCCACATTTCGGGACTTACGAAACAATCTTCGGTACAGCCCCTTGTTGACCGCTGTCCGGTCCACGGGAAGAATTGCTCCGTCAAACATGTTCTCATAGACGGTCATGCTCCCGTACACAATGACAACGATCACGATGTAGGTCATGATCCTGCGGAAGCTGTCACCCGCATCCATGGCGCTGATGATGTGCCTCATGAAGAATGCGCTGTAGAACAGCCATTCGAAGTACCCAAGGAACCGCATCACGCCCTGGTGGATCACGAGAGACGGGCAGATCTGCCACAACAGCCGCAGCGCGTAAAAGTTGTTCGCGATCGCCCGTGACCGCTTGATTTTTCCGTCTTTCTCAGCCATATTATCTCCCCTTTCGTTCTCAATTTCGAAAAAATATAATAGGCCGATTGTACTCCCGCTTCCCCTCATTGTCAACACCCTTTTTTCGGAAACTATCATCCTGCGGATAACAGATTTTTCGGGTATTGCTTGACGCGGAAGGAACTTGCGTTTACACTGTACCTGTGAGGATGCGAATGCTGTTCTCTTCGCTCCGAATAAGACGTGATGGGAGGTTTCTATGAGTCTTCTCGGCAATATCATCTGGCTGATCTTCGGCGGCTTCTTGTCCGCGCTCGGTTTCTTCTTCCTCGGATGTCTCTGGTGTTGCACCGTCATCGGTATTCCGATCGGTCTGCAATGTTTCAAATTCGCAAAACTCTCCCTTGCCCCGTTCGGCAAGGAGGTACGGTTCGGCGGGGGCGCCGGAAAACTGTTGCTCAACATCCTGTGGCTGATGTTCGGCGGTCTTGAGATGGCAGCGGCGACTGCAGCATTCGGGCTTATAATGTGCATCTCGATCGTCGGCATTCCGTTCGGGCTGCAGTTCTTCAAGCTCGCAAAACTCTCTCTGATGCCGCTCGGCGCTAAGGTGATCGGATAATAACACTTCAAAACGGAGGACACAATTATGGCTGAGAGAAAGCCCTGGTACGACGAGATCCCTGAGGGAGATTTCATATCCAACGCGCCGACCTACGAGGTCGGACGCCTGTTTCCGCGGTTTCATTCCGCCAAATTCACCTTTGGCGACACAACTCTGAAATACTACTGGTTCGATCCGCGCGAGTACGGGTTTGAGGACAACGGCAAGCTGCCTCTTCTCACGTTCCTGCACGGAAAGAGCAACGCCCTCGTCGGCGACATCTGCATCAATTACACGGGTGCCGAGCTGTACGCTTCCGACCTCTACCAGCAGGCCATGGGCGGCGCTTTCATCCTGATCCCCATCGCCAACGAGTACATCGATGAGCAGAACCGCTGTATGGGCACATGGCAGCCGAGCTACTTAGAGTCCGCCCATGCGCTGATCCTGAACTTCATCGCGGAGCATACCGGCGGCGTCGGCAAGCGCATCCTTCTCGGCAACTCCGCGGGAGCAACGTTCGTACTTCGTCTGATGGACAACTACATGGACGATTTCGACGTCGTGATGCCTGTCGGCAGCGCCTCGCTTCCGGAGGACGCGGTGCTGGATCAGTATGAGGAGAAGGGAAAAATCCTCGTCTTCACCATGGGCAGACGCGATGAGTTCCACCCCTTCGAGGAAGAGGTCGGTCCGCGCCTTGCAAAACTTCAGTCAATGAAGCACTGCCTGATCCTGACGCCGGACTGGGTGCGCAACGGTGACCACGGCATCGCCTCCATCGGCGCCGACACGTTTGAGATGGGCCAGCACTGCATGATGAACGCCGTACAGTGCAATCTCATGTTTGACGACGGCACTCCGATGATCCCGGAACTGCCGCGCGGCGTCACCGGATGGATCTCCGATCTGGTCAACGGAAAATGAGTCCTTCACCCGTGAAGCACATCCGTGAGATCTCATAATCTGCGTTATTCATGTTCGCATGATCGGTATTATTCTACAATTGTAGTATTTAGTAGTAAAATAAAGGAGCGGATCATTTCGGGGTCCGCTCCTGTTTCGTCTTTCCTGTATTGTTTCGCGCTGCTCTTAAGCCTCAGTCTCCTTCGGTTTAGGCTCTTCTGCCTCCTCGTTTTTCGGCTGTTCTTTCTCCTGCTCAGGTTTAGGCTCTTCTGCCTGCTCCATCTCGGGCTGCTCTTTCTGCTGCTCGGACTTCTGCTCCTCCCGCGCGGCCTTTCCTTCATGGCGGCAGGCATATGCGCTGCCTTGATCTCCTGCGCGCGGTTAAAACTCTTGTGGATGTTGTCGATATCCTCGGAGGTTCCGCCGCCCACGTCATCCGGGGCACGGAAATAACCCTTGTCGACGAGACGCAGGAATGCGTCCACGACATCCGCTGCCAGCTGCGTTCCCGCGGCATCGCGGATAATGGAGACCGCCTTCTCGAAATTCATGCGTTTTCGGTACGGACGGTCGGAGTACATCGCGTCGAATGTATCCGCTACGGCGATGATCTGCGCAACGCGCGGGATCTCATCACCCTTCAGTCCCTTCGGATAGCCCTTGCCGTCCGGCCGCTCGTGGTGAGCGCCTGCGCCGATGGCAAGTTCCGGCATGATGGAGATATCCTTCAGAACCTCGTAGCCGCGGTACGCGTGAGACTTGATCTGCTTGAACTCGTCATCGTCCAGCTTGCCCGCCTTGTTGAGCACCTTGTCGTCGACACCGATCTTGCCGATGTCGTGCAGCAGGGCGATGTTGTGGTATTTTTCGATATCATCCTTGCTGTAGCCGAGTTCCTCGGCCAGCATGGTGGTGTACTTCGCCACACGGAACGAGTGACCGTTCGTGTAGCTGTCCTTCATATCGATTGTCTTTGCAAATGCCTCCGTCATCTCATTGATGAAGGTTTTCTGCTCTTCTTCCTTCGCGATCAGCTTCTTCATTTTCCGCTGAACATACAGATACACCAGCCAGCACAGCAACGCGGCCGCCGCGAGAATACCGATCATCTGGAACCACCATGTCTCGTACACGGCCTTCTTCTTAACGATCGTCACGGACAGCTCCAGATTTCTGTTGCCCTCGACATCCTGCACCGTCATCTTGAAACAGTACGTGCCGCCCCGCAGGTTCGTGTATGAGATCGGCATCATTTCGCTTCTCTTGAGAGTCGTCTTTCCTTGGTCAAAGCCTTCCAGCCAGAAGGTAACCAGCGGGTTTTTCAACGTGTACGTATAGACGAAACTGTTGATGACCAGCTTCTTTGTTTTGGCGGGGATCCGGATGACGCCGTCATCATCGGGATAGATTTCCACGCCGTCAGCCACAACATACGGCATTGCCATTTTGAGCGCTGTGGCATCGTCGAAGGGCTGTTCAATGTTGACTCTCGCGATTCCCTCACTGCCGGCAATATAAAGGTATCCGTCGTCCGTCAGCGCGCTGTAGGAATTGGCCGTCGCTACGTACGGCAGACCGCTGTTCCAGTTGTAAAATGTATACTCGATCTCCTTGTTGGCGATCAGGTTCCCGACAGTCGTCACATAGACACCGTTACTGCTCAGGATCCATACCTCGCCCTTGCTGTTTGTATACAGGTCGAAATTGTTCGAATACGGAAAATTCCATATCGTCTTGATCTCGTACGCGGAATTCAGGTATGCCAGCGAATTGCTTGTGACGATCCAGTACACATCGTTCACCATGTCGCGCTTGATGCGCAGCACCACTTCGGAACTCAGGCCGGAGGAGGTATCGTAAACGCGGGGAGGAAGGTCACCGCTTAAGATGTACAGGCCTCCGCCGTCAGTGCCGATAATATAGTCACCGTTCGGTGCCTCAACAGCCGTCAGGATCTCCACATTGTGAAGACCGTTCTTCTCATTGTAAACCTTCTCCACGGTTTCCCCGCGGATGACTGCAAGTCCGCCGGTGCACGCGGCGAGAATTGCTCCGTCCCGACACTCATAAACGGCTCTCGCACGGTTGGACGGCAGTGAATGTGCCGCCGTCTCCTCCGTGTCGTCCTGCATGACGAAGCAGACAACTTCTCCGGCGTCATACCGAACAAGCCCGTATTTGCTGAAGGTGGATATCCAGACGCGCCCCTTGCTGTCGCGAATAACGGAACGGATCCGGCAGCCTTCCAGCAGTTCCGCCAGGTTGGTCACACCGTCCCCGACCGACTCCCCGGTGAACAGGCGGGCGCTCGTGATCGGCAGATTGTTCGTGATCTTCATATTTTCCACGACCAGGAGCCCGGTATCGGTGCCGATCAGCAGCCTGTTCTCCGATACGCAGGTGGAATTTACGACCATCGTCGGAAGATCACACCACTCCGAGATATCGACAAAACGGTTGCGCGACAGTTTCATCACACCCTTGCGGGAGGAAGTAAACCAGACGTTGCCCTGATAGTCGCAGAGCATGTGGTCCACGGAGACATTTTTCATCGGAACATTGTCGAGGATCTGAGGCACACCGTTGCTGATATATCCGATCCCGTTCTCAGCGCACAGCCAGAGCGTATCATAGACCTTGACGATCTCGTTGACGCGGGAAAGCTCCCCGACGGAGATCTTTTCGAACTCGGGTTCACGGTTCGTCAGCTTGCCGTAGTAAACGCCGTCGCCCGCGCCGATATACACATATCCGTAGAAATCCGGATCCGGGTATACTGTCGCTATATTTTCAATCCCGCATTCTGCCAGATCATAACTCCCGTTCACGGTGCCGTCTTCCAGTGTAAAAATATGGCCGGTCTGCGTCACGCCGTAGATCAGGCCGTCGGCTCCCGTGGTCATCTGGCGGATATACTCATCCCGGATACTCGGGTTTTCCAGAGTACGGACAACCATCGCCTCGTTGATCTCCAGAACGCCTCGGGTCGTACCGCAGTAGATATTTCCCTTCTTGTCCTCCGCGATGGTTCGCACGGAGAGGGATTTCAGGCCGTCCTCCGTACGGAACATTCTCGTCTTGCCCTTATCGATCACGGCGACACCGCTGTCGTTCGTGCCGACCCAGAGACGGTTCTTACTGTCCACCAGCAGGCTCACGACACTCGCGATACCGGTAGTCGAATCCATGCGCTCAAATACATTTCCGTCGTAGCGGATCAGACCGCTGTAGCTTCCGATCCAGATAAAGCCCTCCTCGGTCTGCGCGATGGCGTTGGCCTCGGAAGTGGGAAGTCCGGTACGGTTGTTGTACAGGGTCGCCATGTACCCCTCATCCGGCCTCGTGAGATCCAGCGTGTTGGAATCTCCGCTGCTCGACTCGCCCGATGCCGTCGCCGTTTCCGCCCGGAACAGACTGCCCTGTCCTCCGCTATGTGACAAAGTTCCTAAAGCCAAAACGAGACACAGGCCAAAGCATATACCGATCCGGCACATGCCTCTCCTGTGTCCCGTATTTCTTTGTGTTGCTGCCGCCTTCGCGGCCTCTCCGCGCTGCTCTCTCTGTCTCCTCATATCTCACACCGTCCAAACCTGTTTCGGTGCCGATAGAAAACGAACTCGATCCGCGTCTTCCTTCAG
>CADBLW010000218.1 GCA_902795625.1 uncultured Lachnospiraceae bacterium
GTTCTCGGCTGGGTACAGGCCTCGGAGTTTCTCGCTACGATGGCGGAGATCGGTGTCGTTCTGCTGATGTTCTCGGCAGGACTTGAGACCAACCTGCGCCAGCTCGCGCGCTCCGGCCTCGTTGCAACGCTGATCGCATGCTTCGGCGTGGCGGTCCCGATGGCGGGCGGCACGGCATTGTACATGCTCTACTATGGTGTGCACTCATTTTCCGGACCTGAGTTCCACGAGGCGATCTTCATCGGCTGTATCATGACCGCCACGAGCGTCGGCATCACCGTCGAGGCGCTGCGTGAAATGGGTTACCTGAAGGGTCGTGTCGGCACGACCATCTTGAGCGCCGCCATCATCGACGACGTCATCGGCATCATCGTGCTCACGTTCGTGCTCGGCCTAAAAGACGAGTCCTTAAGCCCGCTCACGACGATCCGCAACACGGCGCTCTTTTTCGCCGCCGCGTTCCTGCTCGGCTATGTGTGTTACCGCCTGTTCCGCAAATACGACCAGTTGCACCCGCACACGCGCCGCATCCCGATCGCGGGACTCGCGCTGTGCCTTCTGATCTCCTACTCCGCCGAAAAATTCTTCGGCATCGCGGACATCACCGGAGCGTTCGTGGCCGGTATCATCCTGTGTAACATCCGCGACTCGAAGTACATCGCGGAGAAGATGGACATCAACTCCTACATGCTCTTCGGGCCTGTCTTCTTCGCATCCATCGGTATCAAGACCTCGATCGACACCATGAGTGTGAGCCTTTTCGTGTTCTCCATCCTGTTCGTCATCGTCGCAATGGTCACGAAGGTTATCGGCTGCGGTGCAATGGCCAGGATGTGTAAGTTTAAGAACAACGAGGCGCTCAAGATCGGCTGCGGCATGATGACACGCGGCGAGGTCGCGCTGATCATCTCCCAGAAGGGCCTGAAGGTCGGCCTTATGACGTCGGACTACTTCACAGCCGTGATCCTGTTGATCATCGTCTCCTCGATCGTGACGCCGATCACCCTGAAGCTCTGCTTCAACAAGTGGAAGGACACGGAGTGTGAGGCAGCCGACAATGCGGAGGTCGCTGCCGATGCGCCTGCCGCTGCCGCGGAGCCTTCGGAAAATGAGGCTGCTCCCGAGGGTGACGCGCAGGTTGGCGAAGCAGCGCAGGCTGCGGTAGAGGCTGTTGCTGAGGCCCCTGCCGACAACACCGCGAAGGCTTGATCAACCGGGCATGATGCAAGGCTGTGCAGAAACGTACAGGACTACGCAACAGCTCAATGCCGCGGCACAGACCAATACAAAGACAAACAATACGGACCGTCGTTTCCCAAACCGGGAAGCAACGGTCCGTTTTCATTTTCCGATTTCTTATATCAGTTCAAAGCCGGCAGCGCCTGCCGTCTCACCCGAGCGCCACGTCCAGCGCCATCATCAGCGTGAAGCCCACGGAGAACATCAGGACACCTACGTTGCTGTGCTCGCCCGCGGACATCTCCGGCACCAGTTCCTCCACAACGACGTACATCATGGCGCCTGCCGCAAAGCTCAACAGGTACGGCATCGTCGGCACCAGAAGCGCCGCCGCGAGGATCGTCAAAGCTCCGAAGATTGGCTCCACCGCGCCCGACAGCGCACCGTCGCGGAACGCCGCGAGGCGGCTCTTTCCGTTGGCGTGCAGCGGCATCGAGATGATCGCGCCCTCCGGAAAATTCTGGATCGCGATACCGATCGCCAGCGCCAGCGCCGCACCGATCGTAATCTCCGCATTGTCCGCAAGAAAGCCTGCGTACACGACGCCCACCGCCATTCCCTCGGGGATGTTGTGCAGCGTCACCGCAAGCACCATCATCGTCGTCCTGGCGAGGTTACTTTTGATACCCTCCGGCTTCTCGCTGTCCACATGCAGATGCGGGATGACCGAGTCGAGGAACAGCAAAAGAAGCACGCCGCACCAGAAGCCGATGACCGCCGGCACGAACGCCCAGCGCCCCTTGCCCGCGGACTGCTCCATCGCAGGGATCAGAAGGCTCCAGATAGATGCGGCAACCATCACGCCCGCAGCGAAGCCGCTCAGCGCGCGCTCAACCTTATCATTCAATTTTCCGCGCATGAAGAACACGCAGGCCGAGCCGCCCGCGGTGCCCGCGAAGGGGATCAGCAGTCCGAGAATGACATCTTTACTCCACATGAGCATCATCTCCTTACCGGAACAGATTGATTGGTACCGAACAGTTTCCTGCCTTCAGCATACTATAGCGGGTGCAGATCTGCAACAGGACCGTGTCATTTTCCGATCGTTTCCTCCTGAAGAAGATCCGTCATGCAGTCGATGCCCAAAAGGATCGTCGAAGAATTGTGCAGGAGCGCCGACGTTGCCGGCGGCAGCAGACCGAATGCACCGAGCAGGATCAGCGAACCGTTAAAGCCCATGACAAACCGGTAGTTGCGGTTAATCCGCCGCATCAGGCCGGACGCAAGCTTGCGCAGGATGACCAGTTCCCGCAGATCCTCGGCCGCGATGGTGATATCCGCAACCTCCCTCGCGATGTTGGCCCCGCTTCCGATGGCGATCCCGATATCCGCAAGGGAGAGCGCCGGCGCGTCGTTGATGCCGTCGCCGATCATGATGACCTTGTGGCCCTTCTCCTGCTCCTCGCGGATAAACCGCGCCTTGTCCTCAGGCAGAACTTCTGCGTGGAAGTCGTCGACGCCGACCTCGGCGGCGACAGCCTTCGCCGTGTTAAACCCGTCACCGGTGAGCATGATCGCCCGCTCAATCCCGGCCTCGTGCAGCATCGCAACCGTATCCGCAGCCTCCGGCCGAAGCGGATCAAAGATGCCGATCGCCGCCGAGAGTTCCCCGGCGATCGCCAGATAAAGCCACGAACAGCTCGGGTCAAGCGACTCGAACTTCTCCCTCTCACCGTCAGGGACCCGCACGTTCTCATCTTCAAACACAAAGTGCCTGCTGCCGATCACGGCGCGCTTGCCGTCGATGGTCGTCGCGATCCCGTGTGCCACCACATACTCCACCTCGCTGTGAAGCTCCGTGTGCTGCAGCCCCCGCTCCTCCGCCGCCCTCACGACGGCATTGGCCACCGAGTGCGGAAAATGCTCCTCCAGACATGCGGCAACCCGAAGCATCTCCGCCTCGTCGTTCCCACGGAATGGAACCACCGTACGCACTGTCGGGCAGGCGTTCGTGAGGGTTCCCGTCTTGTCGAAGATCACGGCGTCCGCCTCGCTGAGGATTTCCAGGAATTTGCCGCCCTTGACGGTAATCTTGTACCGCCCTGCCTCGCGCATCGCGGACAGAACACTCAAGGGCATGGAAAGCTTGAGAGCACACGAAAAATCCACCATCAATACCGACACGGCGCGCGTGGTATTGCCGGTCAGAAGCCATGTGAGAAGGCTTCCGCCGAAGCACCACGGAACAAGCCGGTCCGCAAGGTGATACGCTCTGCTCTCCGCGCCCGACTTCAGCCGTTCGGACTCCTCGATCATGCGCACGATCCGGTCGTAGCGGTTCTCGCCCGCGACGCCGGTCACATGGACAACGCAGTTGCCCTCCTCGACGACGCTTCCCGCGTACACCGCAGCGCCCTCGTGTTTCTCCACGGGCACCGACTCGCCGGTCA
>CADBLW010000219.1 GCA_902795625.1 uncultured Lachnospiraceae bacterium
ACCGCGGCGGGGTTGCACTCATCGATAAAGCTCATGTCGACAATGTTGCCGGTGTTCAGCAGAACGATGGTCCGCGGGCTCGCCGCGCAGACCGTCTTAAGCATCGAAAGCTCCTCCTCGGTCAGCAGATACGATCCCGGCAAATTCTTGTTGTCCTGATCCTCGCCGGCGCTTCTTCCGATGATCACGATCGCTGCGTCCGTGCGCGCAGCCACCTCGGCGGCAAGCTCCGCCGAAACGGGCATCTCCGCCTGCGACCACGGCTCCTTGCCCCAGCCGATGCCGACCTCGCGGGGATTGGCTTCCTCCCACGCGCGGTACACCTCCGCAAGACCCGCGTCGAGCGTGATCCCTTCCTCCTCCGTGAGCGCGTCCACAAGACGTACCCTCTTCGGAATGTTCACAAGGCCGCCCGAGCCGATGCCCGCGATGTACTCCTTGCTCTGAATGCGCCCGTACAATGCGATACGGGCAGGTTTTTCGATCGGCAGCGCCCCGTCATTTTTCAAAAGGACCACGCCCTCGGCGATCACGCGCCGGGCCAGCTCCTCATATTTTGCATAGTCAAGCACCATACCCCGAATACCTCCTTATTCCGCTGTATTTTTTAAAAATGCCGGGCACCAGATGATGCCCGGCTGCATTTCCATGTCCGTTTGTCCCGACGCGTCAAAGCGTGAATTTAATTATATCCAGATTCTCCAACAGTTTCTCGATGCCCAGCAGGATGAGCAAAAATCCTCCGAGGACCTGCACGATCCCGTTGTACCGGGTACCCTTCCGCCGTCCGACCCACACGCCGAAGATGGAGATCAGTGCCGTCACAAGGCCGATGGCGAGAAGTCCGGTGATCACGATCCCGGCGCTCTCATTGACGAAGAGAAGGCCGACCAGAAGCGCGTCGCAGCTTGTGGCGATCGCCGGTCCGATCATGCTCATCGCTCCGATGCCGTCATTTTCCGGCGGAACATGCGTGGTCATGGATTCCCAGATCATGTACAGGCCCGAGATGCCCAGCGCCGCGCACGGCACCCAGACATACGAATCGTAGCTGTGTATCAGGGAGACGAGCTTGCCGATCAGCATGCCGCACAAAACCATCGATGCCTGGCAAAGACCGAACCAGAACGCGCATGCCATCGCGATCCGCTTACCGCGCTGCTCCCGTATCAGACTCTTGTGCGCCGACATGGCGAACGAATCCATCGCCAGACCGACCGCAACCAAAATCAAAATCACATAACCCATGCTGACTGCATTCCTCCGTTAACGAGCGTTATCGGAAACTTTCCGACGGTGCCTGCGCACCGGATCGGGCATCCTTTTCCTCCCGATATCTTAGCACAGTTCCCCCGCATCGTCAATGTGAAGCAGCAGCTCGCGGAGCAGCGCAAAGGCCTTCTCCGCGCCGGCCGTAACGTTCTTCTGGAAGTCTCCGCCGTCGCCGTCGTAGGTGTCGCTGATGCATTTTACGGAAAATGCTCTAACACCGTTCCGCTCGGCCACACGGGCGATCGCGGCGATCTCCATATCGCAGATATCACACCCGAGGGCAGCCAGCGCGTCCTTGTCCGCGGCCTCCTCGATAAATCGCTCGCCGCTGGCGACGACCGTCTCCCGGATCTCCGGGGCAAGCTTCTTCGCAAGCGCCGTGAACTCCGCGTCAAGCGGGATCTTCTCATCCGCGTACTCCATGTACTGGTGCGGCGCGACGTCGTCGATCTGCGAGGTGTCGAAATCGTAGTTGATCGCTCCGCTGACCGCGAAGAGATCCTTCACCTCAAGTCCTCTGCGGATCGCGCCGGCAACGCCGAAGTTCATGACCGCCTCAACGTCAAATGCCGTGATCAGGAACTGTGTCGCCGAAGCCGCGTCGATCTCGCCCCAGCCGGAGAGCACCGCGTAGATCTCGTGCGCGCCCATGGTCACATGGTACGCCTCGCGCCGTCCCACCGTCACGGTCTCAATGTCGCCGCCCTGCGCAAGAAACGCTCTCAGTTCCCTCTCGATCGCAATCACAATACCGATTCTCATGCCGTATCTCCTCCGCGCCGCGCACCCTGTCCGGACGCACGGTCTTTCCGCTATTATACCGCAGTTTTCCGCCACACTCAATTGTTTCATCTTGAAAAATAATGTCAGATGTGCTACTTTTTGTATATGGAGTTTTCCGGCGACAAAAGCCGTGGTTCATTCAGGACGATACGAAAGGTGAGTAAGCATCGTCCGATGCGTTGGGAGCCGGGCAGATGTTGCCGTTTTGGAGAAGACAATGTTAAACGAAAAAGACTATTTATCCCTGAGAGAACGGCTCCCGTTCTGGGATCATATTTCAGAGGACCTCGCGGAGCGTCTTCGCACGCATTCGTACGTGAGGGAATTTATTGCAGGAGAGAAGATCACCGATGCCGGCAATTCCAATGTCGGACTTGTCGTTGTTATGACCGGCCGCATCCGCGTCTCGCTGGTCTCCTCAAACGCGCGTGAAGTTACGATCAGCGTGGCGCGCCGCGACGAGATCATTTACATCGGCGGCAATCCGACGCCGAACGTTCTCAACAATTATGAGTTGGAGGCGGAAGTCGACTCCCGCGGCATTGTTGTGCAGATGGTCGACTTTGAACAGCTTCTGCACTCGGATCTCTTCATTGAGAACACGGTGCTCCGTTCCGTCCTGGGACAGTTCAACCGTATTCTCTTTGACATGCAGAACTTCCTCTTCCAGGATCTCAACAGCCGTCTCGCCTCGCATCTTCTGTTCGAATATCACCAGCAGGGCAGCGCAACGATCGTCACCACGCACCAGCGCATTGCGAACAGCATCGCGTCTTCCCGCGAGGTTGTCTCCCGCACACTGAAGTGCTGGGAGCATCACGGCCTGCTCACTCTGTCACGCGGAAAGATCTCGCTGCACAAGCTGGACGAGCTGAGCCTGATGGCCGGTGAATAAAAAGCAGAAAGCTAAAGGCAGCATCTTCTGTGGGTGCTGCCTTTTTGATTCATTCGCTTTTCCATCTTTTCAATGATAATGCGGATTGCTTTGCGCTTTGCGCTCTCGCAATCCTAACACACACTCGCAATCTCGCCGTGTTACACACGGCTTCTTGCTCGTATTTGTTATTCTTTCCCGATCCTTTTGAACGATAAAAGCGGATTGCTCCGCGCTTCGCGCTCCCGCAATCCGACCCGAACAACTCACAATAAGGGCTGTTCACTTCGTTCACATCCCTTATTGTTCGTGTTCGTTATTCATTTCTTGTCTTTTCAATGATAAACGAATTGCTTCGTGCTTCGCACTCTCGCAATTCTAACAAGCACTCACACTCACGGGATGCTCGCTACGCTCACATCCCTCCGTGTTCGTCCTTGTTACGCATTCGCAGAGGGGCCGGAAAACATAACGTATACGTTGTGTTTTCCGGCCCCTCTGCTCATTTGTTTATCATTGAAAATGCAACTGCGTCCATAGAAACCTATGAACGCAGCTTGTGTGGGGGAGAAATTACTTCTGAGAAGTAATGAATCAGCTATGTAATTATCGGGTCGACAAATAACAGTTCTATCAACCCTGCAACCGCAGTATATCACAGAATTTTAATAATTAGTGTGACTTAGTCACTTATGTCAGCATTTTTCTCAAAAATTAAAAGTTGGAAAACAAATGACAAATAATCTGTCTTTTTTTTACTTTTTACTTTTTTATTCCGTGACAAGGTAAAAAAAGTAATGTATAATGAATCATCACCACCGCTTTCAGGAGGGCAAAAACGATGAAATTCGGCTATTTTGATGACGCGCGCAGAGAATACGTCATCACGACTCCGCGGACACCGTATCCGTGGATCAACTATCTCGGAATGGAGGGATTCTTCTCCCTTATCTCGAATACCGCCGGCGGTTATTCCTTCTATAAGGATGCCCGCTTGCGCCGCATCACCCGTTATCGCTACAACAATGTACCGATCGATATGGGGGGTCGCTACTTCTACATCAAGGACGGCGATACCGTATGGAACCCCGGCTGGTCCCCGGTCAAGACCGAGCTGGACAGCTACGAGTGCCGTCACGGTATGGGCTACACGATCATCACCGGCAAGAAGAACGGCCTCAAGGCCGAGGTTACCTTCTTCGTGCCGCAAAACTACGACGGAGAGGTTCAGCAGGTTGTTCTGACCAACGAGAGCGACACTGCCAAGTCCTTCAGCCTCTTCTCCTTCGCGGAGTGGTGCCTCTGGGATGCGCAGGATGACAGCAACAACTTCCAGCGCAACTTCTCCACCGGACGTGTTGAGGTTGTAGGCTCCACGATCTACCACAAGACCGAGTACCGTGACCGCCGCGATCATTTCGCGTCCTACACGGTCAATACCGACATCGACGGCTACGACACCGACCGCGATTCCTTCATCGGATTGTACAACGGCTTCGGTGATCCGCAGGCAGTTCTCGCCGGAGAGGCGAACAACTCCTTCGCCGA
>CADBLW010000220.1 GCA_902795625.1 uncultured Lachnospiraceae bacterium
AACAGCGCGAAGGTATGCTGCACGACGCTGTCTGTCGAATACCCCTTCACATTGCACACAGTGATGCCGCGTGCGTTCGTGTACGGAAAATCCACATTGTTCGTTCCTGTCGCAGTCAGGCAGATCAGTTTCAGATGCTTCGCCTCGCTGAGAGTCTCCGCGTTCATCGGGATCTTGTTGACGATCAGGATGTCCGCATCCTTCGCCCGGGCGGCATTTTCCGAGGGCTCTGACTTATGATAGCACTCTACGTCACCGAACTTCGAGAGCGCCTCCAGCGAAACATCATCGCCCAGCGTGTCCCGCTCCATCACAACAATTTTCAGCTTATCACTCATGTTATTTTACCCGAAATTGACTTCCATAGCATTGATGAGGATCTGCACCCGGTATCCCGCAATGTTCTGATCCGGCTCCGTTTTTTTCAACGCCTCCGGAAAACCGCTGTCCAGATTGTTGAACCAGCTGATCCTCGCAAGATTTGCGTAAGGCTCCGTGATCCGGAAATCCTCCCTCTGTTCGCGGAACCTCGCAGCCGTGTCCGTGAGCCCGATCTTCTCCATGACTTCCGCAATGCCTGCGGCATCTTCCTCGCTGTAGCACTTCTCATTCGCGCCGGTCGCGATGCTCTTCTGATCGGAAACGATAAACTCCGCGCCGTCGAAATATCCTGCCGCGAAATACAGTTCCTTATACGGCAATCCGTAGTAGCGGATGACCTTCCGGTAGATACCGATCATCGTCTTTCCGTCAACCTCTCTCGTGAACACCGCAGCCTCGCCGTCATCCGAGAGGGAAACCTCCTCAAACACAGGCAATTCCGTGACCTTGCGGATACCTTCCTCATCCGAGCGGTACACTTCCAACACAATACCCGTCTTGTTGATCTCCGGCCTTGTCTCCAGCGGCTTCTTCACGGAGCGCACAAGCAGCGCTTCGATCCACTTGTTATCCGTATCGTCATTCGCCTTCGGCTGTGTATAATTCCCGCCGCGGTACGTGATGATCCCTTCCTTCATGCTGCTTTCGCCGTACCGAAAGGTCTCACCGTCGTTCGAGATGTAGTTTACCTGATACGTAATGAAGTCGCATTTGCCGTACTGCTTGTAGACCGTGTCACGGATGTAATCCTGCAATCTCTTGTAATAATTCGGAAAATGCTTATCATACTCCCTGTAGAAAAGCGCTCCCCACATGGCACAGCCGGCATGAAAGCCCTCCGGCCACGCCATGTAGCCGTTTGCATAGATATGGCGCCCGTTGCCGTCCTGAAAACTGACGCTGAAGTTGTCACCGTCAAACACGTTCTGCGCGTGACCGCTGAACCCGTCCCATGCGTCCGCGTTGCAGCTGTTCAGAATTGCTTCCAGCTCCCCGGCGAACGAATCATCTGCCTCGAAGACAGGCGCGTCCTTTAGATCCACACCGCTCATACGCACCTGCAGGTATGTCTTGTCCTCATCCTTCCAGGCGCGGTAGGTCACTCCGGAGCGGAACATCATGCCGCCCGTGGAGTATTCAAAGCGCCATCCATTTCTTCTCATTTTTTCGAGCGCGGCAAGTGCCTCCGGTTTCAGGGAATCGATCATTCCCAGACCGGCGAAACCGATGGGCATACCACCCGGAAACACAGGCATTCCCTGTGCCGGTGACGGCGTACCTACGTTTTGACCGCCGCTGTTTCCCGCGGGGTTCGTCTCCGAAGCATTTCCCTCGAGCCTGCTGCCGCATTCCGGGCAGAATTTCGGTGTTCCTTCAATCTTGTAACCGCAAGTCAGACAATACATTTTCCCCTCCTTGTAACGCCCGTGATCCCTCTCGGTACCACTTGATAAATCTGAGATATTATAGCATAAAAAACTATCGCCGTAAACCGTTGCATTCTTCGTCTACACAGAGTATACTGACACATGTATGAACCGTATTTTCCGTCAGTGATGCGGTGTCATAAAGCTGAACAGAACGAGGAAAATTCAATGAAAACGATCGCAAGTTTCACCGTTGACCATACGAAACTCCTTCCCGGCATCTACGTGTCACGCAAGGATACCGCCGGAGACACCGTTGTTACGACTTTCGATATCCGCATGACCGCTCCGAACCGTGAGCCGGTGATGAACACCGCGGAGATTCATACCATCGAGCATCTCGGCGCCACATTTCTCCGTAATCATGAGGAATGGGCAGACCGTATCCTCTACTTCGGGCCCATGGGATGCCGTACCGGCTTCTACCTTCTGCTTGCGGGCGATTACTCCTCGCTCGACATCCTTCCGCTGATGCGCGAATGCTTCTCTTTCATCGCAGAATACAACGGTGACATTCCCGGCGCAGCTCCCGAGCAATGCGGAAACTACCTCGACCAGAATTTGCCCATGGCGAAGTATCTTGCGAATCGCTTTTATGAAAACGTTCTGCTTCGGTTCACGAAGGATCATTACACGTATACAAACCTGTGATCTGCGAAAGTATGGTACCGAAGAAACCCTTTGATCTACGACTGTTCGATACCACAGTTAAATCGTTATCAGGTTAATTTGCAAACATTCAAAAAGGCGCAGCCACTAATCCGTGACTGCGCCTCGTTTTGTCTGTTGATCAGGGCTTTACAACGATCGTAAAGATCTTGCCCTTCACGTAAATCTTCTTCACGATGGTTCCGACAATAAACTTCGCTGCGTCGGACTCCATGACCTTCGCCAGAACGCTGTCCTCGTCGTCCTCCATGGTGACATTCACCTTACCGCGGACCTTGCCGTTGACCTGAACCGCGATCTCGATGGTGTCCTCCTTGGTCTTATCCTCGTCAAACGCAGGCCATGCCTCGAAGGCGATGGTTCCCTCGTGTCCGAGCTCGCTCCACAGCTCCTCGCCGATGTGCGGGCAAATGCAGGAAAGCATTTTCACAAGACCTTCCGCATACTCCTTCGTGCAGCGGCCTTCCTTGTAGCAGGCATTTACAAAGATCATCATCTGGCTGATGGCGGTGTTGAACGCAAGC
Source organism: uncultured Lachnospiraceae bacterium (assembly GCA_902795625.1). Lineage (GTDB taxonomy): Bacteria > Bacillota > Clostridia > Lachnospirales > Lachnospiraceae > ISDg. The sequence goes on from CADBLW010000220.1 coordinate 3,002, forward strand.
TTCTCGAAGTCGCCGGTCACCTTCTTGATCGTCTGATGATACACCTTCTCAAGGGAAGGAATTTCCTCTTCGACAATGTTGTCCGGGTTCGTGATAAACGTCCAGACACGGTTCAGGAACTTTCTTGCGCCCTCAACGCCGGAGTTGCTCCACGGCTTGCTGACTTCCAGGGGTCCCATGAACATCAGGTACAGACGAAGCGTGTCAGCGCCGTAGTCGCGAACGATGTCGCTCGGATTTACGACATACTCCGGATAGCGCTTGCCCATCTTGATGCCGTTGGACCCGAGGATCATACCCTGGTGAACAAGCTTCTTGAAGGGCTCCTTCGTCGGTGCGATGCCCTTGTCATACAGGAAACGGTTCCAGATACGGCTGTACATCAGATGTCCTACCGCATGCTCCGGTCCGCCGATATAGAGGTCAACCGGCATCCAGTGCTTTAGAAGCTCGGGATCCGCCAGCTGCTTGTCATTGTCCGGATCGATATATCTCAGGAAATACCAGCTGGAACCTGCGGAACCGGGCATGGTCGAGGTCTCTCTCTTGCCCTTCACGCCGTTGTG
>CADBLW010000221.1 GCA_902795625.1 uncultured Lachnospiraceae bacterium
CGCCGCGCGGTTACAGTATACTTCATCTTTGTGCATTTGTCATCTTCACAGATTGACTTCGTTTACGACATCCGTCATCTTCGATAGTTGGTCACCATCTCGATTTTATAGCCGGCCGCCCGGATCAGTTCCCAGATTTCAACCTCTCCGCCCTCCGTCATAAGGTGCCCCTTGCACCGCTCCCGCAGTGCGCTCCGGCCCCCATCGTAGCTGATCGTAACCTGAAAGCCGTAGGACGCATATTCGTAGTCGACCGGATCGCAGCCGGTGAAGAGATATTTGAAAAACGGTGTTTCGTGCTCGGTGCTGTACTCATTTTTCGAACAATACTCTCTGAGTAGGTCAACGAGTTTTTGGTACTGCTCCTGATCGAGCGGACTCCCATCCGCATTGGAGATATGGTATTGGTTGCTCCACTTGGTATCCACATTTGCATAGGAGCCGACCATTAACTCGCAGTACGGCTCGCTCAGGTATTGTAATGCATCGCGCCAGCGCTCGTCGCTCCAGTCGCTGTCCGTGATCTCAACGTAGGGCGTCTCCAGCCTCTTGTAATCCACGCCGCGTTCACTGTCCGTAAAGGATGACCATGCGGTGAGTTTTTCGGAATTCACATCCCGCTGGTCATCAACGATCTGCGTGTACATGTACCACTCCACTCCTACACTGACGGCGAGTACCCCAACGAATGTCGCGACCATGACAGGGATTTTCTTAATCGTTTTCTTTCGGAAAATGAGGATATGCACCCCGACGTATGCAAGGATCAAAAGAACCAGACTGAGTTCCGTGAACGCCGCGCCCCTGCCGAACACTTCAAGGCCGAACCAGAGCAGTGCCGTTCCCAGAAGCACCTCGACGGCTGCAGAGCCCGCAATGTACCGTCCGGTGTGCTGGCCGTCTCTCCTCACATACACCGCGCCTGCCACCAGCACAAGCGTCACAACAAACGCAAGTATCATAAGATCACCGTTCAAACGCTGCGCGTTGCTGATCCGCCTTCCTCCAAAGAAGGATGTAAGAAGCTCTTCTATTACGTATGAACCGCACACGTAAAGCCTGAACAGTGCCCCCCCGACCAACAGCCAGACTACGACCGCGGCGAGCAGAGTTCCCGTGCTCGCCAGCGCCAGCACGGCAATTGCGTTGAACAAGGTAACGTTCAGCAGCATACCAACCGCCTTGGAAATGACCTCGCTGATGATGATCGGGTCGGCAGCGTACGGATCCAACTCCAGCCGGCTGCAGTATGCGATAACGATGCCAAGCACCAACACCGTCGGCACGATACTACGCAGGAAGATATACAGCAGTTTCGAGAGGTATCTCCTTCCCGCGCGGATCGGCTGCGACAGCTGAATGTCCCTTGCCGAAGCATCGTAGGTGTCGGCAAATGCCTCACCCACCGTATATATCCCGCAAACCGCCATAATAACGAACGAGAACCAGGATTCATTCGAACCTAAAGTGATACTTTGTATGAACAGATACGCAGCGAACACATACAGGATCGCCAGAACGACCATGCTTCTTCTGTGCGAAATGAACTCCCCTCGAAGGGGGCGACACCCCTCACTCTTCTTTAATGTAGATTCCATAACCATTCTCCTTCATCTCACAGACAAATACTTCCTCGAGCGTCAGCGGCACCGCATCCGTCAGACTGACGGGCAAGGCTGCCGTCTTCGCCGTAATTTCCTCTTCCGTTCCCCTCACAAGCACTTGCGCCGCGTTTCCCATAACCGAGTAGCCCAGGACAGAAAGGCCGGCATTCGCGAGTTCCTCGCGGGTGATGACTTTACCCTCCGACACAAGCTGAATTTTCCGATATCTGTCGCAAACCTCGTCGATCTCTCCAAACTGAAGGATCTTTCCTGCGTACATGATCACCACGTGGTCGCACGACTCGCTGATCTCCGTGACATCGTGCGATGACAGTACGACCGAGGCTCCGTTGTCGCACACCTCGTCGGCGAGGATATCGCGGACCACTCTGCGCATCGCCGGGTCCAGACCGTCGAACGCCTCGTCGAGCAACAGATATTTTGCGCGGCACGCCACACCGAGCATCGTGACCGCCTGCCTGCGCATTCCCTTGGAAAATGTGGAGAGCCGGCGGTTCTTCGGCAGCTCCAGCACGTCTAAAAGCCGGTCGAACAATTCCCCGGAAAATCCGGGCCGGGTGCACCGGTAATACGCCTTCAGCCGGTTCGCGCTCATCTTCTCCAGCCAGGCGAACTCGTCGCCGATGAGACAGACATCCGCCTTCGCCTCGGGATTGTTCCACACTTCCCTGCCGTCCACCGTAACGCTTCCCTCGTCAGGACGGTAAATCCCGCACATCGTGCGAAGCAGTGTGGATTTGCCGGCGCCGTTCGTGCCGAGAAGTCCGTACACACATCCTTCCGGGATCGTGAGTGAGATCCCGTCGAGCGCTGCGATCTTCAGTGGATTGCCCGATGTAAAAATCTTTGTAATCCGATCTAATTCAATCATTTTCCGTCACCCCCTCATTGTCCGGCGCCTCCGTCGCGACCCGTCTGAGGATCTCCTCAAGGGTCTCTATCGGAACGCCCGCCTGCAGCGCGTCACGCGCTTTCTGTTCAAACTCGTCGGTAAATCTCCGGTCTGCCCTGTTCCCGTGCTCCGCGATGAAGCTGCCTTTTCCAACGCGGGAGTAAATGATCCCGTCCCTCTCCAGTTCCGTGTACGCCTTCGCCACGGTATTGGGATTGATCCCCAGTTCTCTCGCAAGCACGCGGGCAGCCGGGATCCGATCATGCGGTTTCAGAACACCCTTCGCGATGTCACCGCATATGCCGCGACAGATCTGCTCGAAGATCGGTACTCTGCCTGTCACGTCGATCACAATCATACCGCTGCTCCTTTCTGCCTTACTGCTTTTCTTACTGCTTTTCTTCCGGCCTCACCCCACTGTCAGGCCGTTTTCCCTCACAAGCTGCATTTTGTATACATTGTACTATGTCGAGTAGTACAATTGCAAAATAGCATAGTTCATTTCAGTTGTCAAGAGATTTTTCGGAAACTTCTTTTCTGTTTGTTCGAAGAATTACGTCCCGGATCCACCTCGGCAGACATCGGAAAACGGTAAAAAACGTAATCCTGATGCCTTTGGCGGCCTTGATTTTTCTATTTTCCCCTTTTTTCCCGGGTCATCAAAAAAGCGAATGCCTCGCCGATGCGAAGCATTCGCCGTGCCGGTCTCTTGCCGTGGAGACGCAGAAGAACTCAGGATAGATACTTTTCCGCATTCCATGTCAGATAAAGCGGAATGTGCCGGGTATCATTTTGCGCATGAGCTATTTCACTTCCGTGTACGGGTGATCAAAGTTGTACGGTTGCTCGCCCGTCGTGGCTTCCTCGAGGAAAATGTTCACATAGTCGAGCATTTCGTCGAACGCCTTGCAGTAATCGCCGTTCTTCAGGTAACTGATAAAAGATGTACGACTCTGCATGAGATCGAAGAAATATTGATCGAACCACACGGCCCCCTTCCCGCAGCCGTTGAACCAGTAGTCACGGCCATCTTCGTCATCGCACATGTTAAGGAAGAGCAGAAGCCCGTCCTCGCCGAACCGGTAACGCCCGCTGATTCCGGAATCGTAGTATTCATTGGTAAATGCCCCAAGCATATCGTACTTCAGCTCTTCCATGTTAACGATGCGAATGACAACGTCAAAATCATACTTCTGACGGAGTTTCCCGATGCGCTCCTCCAGGAGTTTCTTTTCGGGATCATCGAGTATGCCGGCCTCGTCAAATACGCGGGTTTGTGCAGCCGTATCCGCCTGCGAGGATGTCGGCGCAACCGTATCCGTCGGTGCAACTGTATCCGTCGGTGCAACCGTCGGAGTGACTGTCGGCGTCACGGAAGTATCCGTCTTCCCGCTTTTCCCATTTAACAATACCAGAAGTAAGACAGCCCCTGCGACAACAATTACCATGGAAATGATAGCTAAGATCCGTCTTTTGTTCATTTTGCCTTCGTCCTTATTTCTCTACACATTATTTCTCTATATACAACACCCTTTACCGCGATGCGGATCCGATGGCGATACCGACACACGAGATTGCAGGTTCATTTTACAAGGATGTCCGAGTCCTGTCTCCGCTCACTTTACCTTCCAAAAGACAGCCGACCGGCCGGAAACCACGAGCTCACCTGCGGAAAATACAGGCTGTCTGCCGGTGAAGTACAGAAGTTCCCCGTCTGCACTCCCGGACGACACGATCCGATCCTCATCCGTCGGATTGATAACGACCAGAATACGTTCATTCCCCGCGTCGCGGAAGTAAGCAAGAGGCTTTCCCTTCGCCCCGTCGCAGACAAATGTTATCCCGCCGTCGTTCCGCAGCGCCTCGTGCGCCTGACGGATCCCGATCAGCCTCTTCACCTCATTGAGGAGCGAATCAGCGTCGGCAAGCTGCGCCGCCACATCGGGTCTGCCGGCATCCGGATCCAACGGGATATAGAACTTCCC
>CADBLW010000222.1 GCA_902795625.1 uncultured Lachnospiraceae bacterium
CTCTGCCTGATCGTCCGCAACAATCTTATAAGCATGATCGTATCCTGCTGCCTCTCGTTCCATGTCTTCCAGGCACTGTACATCCTGGCGGACAAGGGGCTGAAGAAGCTCGGCTGGGAGGACGCGGAAATCTCGAACTACACGGTCAGCGGACGCATTATGAAATACGGCCTGGAAAGCTCGAAGATCCTGGGCTCCACGCTTTTGATCGCAGCGATCTTCGCAGTGGTTTCGTACATCCTCGGAAGCCTGTGGGTGACGAAGAAAGATCTTGTATAAGTACCTCATAAGAGGTTTGTGTGAGTTGGGATAATGATATCACCGGGGGCGCGGGAAACCGTGCCTCCGGCAAAGTGTTTTATCCGGACTGTCCGGAAATACTCCTTGAGAGGATGAAAGTGTATGAAGATTGTGATCGGTATTCTCGGAGTTGTCGCGTTGATCGAGCTGTTGTGGCTTCTGCTTCTTCGGAAGCAGAACCTTTCCGTGAGCCGGCAGCTTAAGTTTATCCGTGAGGAAGACTCGTGCATGCGTGTCTCGGTTAACGCGGAGCATCTCGGCGAGCTTGCGCTTGCGGAGGAGATCAACCGCACGCTCGATGACGTGCGCGACCGGAAGAAGGCGATGAGCGAGAGAGAGAAACTGATCGCGGACGCCTATGCGAACCTCTCCCACGATATCCGCACGCCCCTCACGTCGCTCGACGGCTACGTGCAGCTTCTTCGCGATGCAGAGACCGACGAGGACCGCGAGCGTTACACCGCCATCATCGGGGAGCGTATCGGAACCCTGAAGGAACTGCTGGAGGACCTCTTCACCTTCACGAAACTTAAGAACGATGCGTATGAACTTGAGATGTCGCAGATTTCCCTGCGCAGTGTCACGGCGGACACCGTGCTCTCGTACTACGACACCTGGAAGGAGATGGGTGTGGAGCCGGAGATCATGCTCACGGACGAGGTGTTGACCATCAACGGCAACGAGCTTGCCGTCAAGCGTATTCTTCACAACGTTACGAAAAATGCCGTCCTCCACGGGAAGAAGGCGTTGTCCGTCTTCCTGCACCGTGTGGACGGCGAAGCAGAGATCAAAATTTCCAATCCGGTGGAACATCCGGAGGAGATCGAGATCGGGCGTGTGTTTGAGCAGTTCTACACTGCCGACAGGTTCCATCGCCAGGCCTCCAGCGGCCTGGGGCTTGCGATCGCGAAGGAGTTCACGGAGCGCATGGGCGGAACCATCGGCGCCACGCTTGAGGGGAATGAATTTTCCGTGATCATACGGCTGCCGCTTGTCATTGGCTGAAGATCCGGCTGCCGATTGTCATTAACTGAGAAACCGGCGGCCCCCTTCGTTACTCAGACGGAGCCTCCGTTCATAGCCTGCGTTACTCAAAGTGATCTTTTAGGTTCTTGATCAGCAGTTTGCAGCCGAGGAAGTTGAGCAACAGGATCACGAGAAGCCAGAGTGCCCATCGGAAATCGAAGGAGAACTCGGCCATGTAATCCGACCAGGCCAGGTGATCGGGGCACATGCCGCCGAGCAGGTACGCGAGGATCAGCGAAGGGATAAAACCCGCGAGGACGGAGAGGTTCTGCGCGTGCTTTTTGTCAGCGCGAAGGACCCAGCGGACAATGAGAGAGTTGACCAGCAGGTCGGCGGTCTCGATGACCAGCGATGTGACAATGACGCAGCGAAGAAGGTTTTTCGCGAAGGATGCATCGATCGCGATCCAACCGACTGTACAGGAGAGCGCCGCGACACCCACTGTGCTCAACACAAAGATCATTCCGCGCGAGCACAGCATGGCCTTGGCCCGCATGACGGGAGTGACCGGAAGTGTCCGCAGATAGGAGTTCCAGCCGCTGATATTCCCGTTCGCCAGAACGGTAGAATAATAGGAACCGATCCCGGCGACAAGAACGCACGTAGTGAGTTTCACTCCGAGAGTGTTGAATACGCTTTGCGCGTAGGTGTTCATGTCTGCAGCGAGGAAAAATGCAAAGCCGCTCATATCCGTGGATTTCTGCAACGAATTCCAATAAAACCAGTATTCATTGATA
>CADBLW010000223.1 GCA_902795625.1 uncultured Lachnospiraceae bacterium
CATCACGAAGCTCGAGCAGAACGACTCGGCTTTCATCATTACCTTCAACGACGGTCGCTCGCCTATTGTCCTCAAGGATGGAAAGGATGGAGAAAAGGGTAACAAGGGCGATACTGGCGATAAAGGTCTGAAGGGTGACCAAGGCGACAAGGGTGACCAGGGCGGCCAGGAAGAGCATGGCGACAAGGGTGACCATGGCGACAAGGGAGATAAAGGCGACAAAGGCGACGGCTCCGGCGACAAGGGAGATAAAGGCGATAAAGGCGACTCCGGCGACAAGGGAGATAAGGGCGACAAAGGCGATAAAGGTGACACCGGCGAACAGGGCTCCAAGGGCGAAAAAGGCGACAAGGGCGACAAAGGTGACAAGGGCGACAAAGGCGACAAAGGCGACGTCGGCATCCAGGGCCAGAAGGGTGACAAGGGCGATCCCGGAGAACAGGGTCCTAAGGGTGACAAAGGGGATGACGGCAAGGTTCCGTGGGCTGTTCTGGTCGCATGCATCGCGCTGGCAGTATTAGGTGCTGCTGCCTTTATCGGATCGTGCTTCGTTCTTCACAGAGCAAAAGAACAGATGAACGAAATGATGGAAAAGATGCGCAAGAATGTGTGATGTGACAGGTACTTCACAATACATCTGCGAATGAAACAACGGCGGGAGCGGGAGAAATCCTCTCCCGCTTTGTTATGCGTTCGTTTAAAATATTCGTCGTCCTACGGAAAAGTTTGCCTGTTCTTTCTTGATATTTACGACGGTTTGGGGTATGATGTAATTTGATATTATCGCTTGTCGGAAAGTGCATTTTCCGAGAGATAATATGCTGATTTCGAGACTTCAAAGGGGGTAAAACAGGACGCCATGACAGAAGAACTGATGGAAAAACTGGAAGTGAAGACCGTGTTTACGATCCCCCTGTTCGGCGGAATCCCGGTTACGGAGTCGATTGTAGTAACATGGATCATCATGGCTGTGTTTATCATTCTGGCGATCGTGTTGACGAGGGGACTTCGCACGAGGAATATTTCCAAGCGTCAGGCATTTGCGGAGTGGGTAGTCACGAAACTCGACAGTATGGTCGGCGGCATGGTCCACGGCAAAGCGGCGGTGTTCAAGGAATACCTGATTGTGGTGCTTCTCTATATCGGACTTGCCAATATCGTCGGCATTTTCGGCTTCAAATCTCCCACGAAGGACATGAACGTGACGATCGCGCTCGCGCTGATGAGCATCGTGCTTGTTGAGGCGGCGGGGATCATTTTCCTCGGGATCAGGAGGAAACTCCACAAGTTCATAGAGCCGACGCCGGTGATCCTCCCGATCAACATCATGGAGGTCGTCACGAAGCCGCTGTCGCTGTGCATGCGACTGTTCGGCAACGTGATCGGTGCGTTCGTCATCATGGCGCTGATCGAAATCTGTGTGCCGATCGGTATTCCGATGGTGTTAAGCGTATATTTTGACTTCTTCGACGGCTTCTTGCAGGCGTATGTATTTGTCTTCCTGACAGGTCTGTACCTGACAGAGGCGGTGGAGTGACCGAAGGAGGTCTTTCTTCGGAAAATGAGGGCTCCGCGGGTAATTTCACACGGGGTTAGACAAGCACGGGTAAACACGGCGCGGAAGCGTCATTCACATACCAGAACAAGAGAAATGAGGGAACAGTTATGAACACGACATTGATTGCAATCGGAGCAGGAATCGCAGTTCTTGCAGCCATCGGCGCAGGTATCGGTATCGGTATCGCGACCGGCAAGGCGATGGATGCCATTTCCCGTCAGCCTGAGGCGGAGAGCAAGATCAGCAAGAACCTGATCCTCGGCTGTGCGCTTGCCGAGGCAACGGCTATTTACGGCTTCGTTATCGCTCTGCTGATCATTATCATGCTGAAGTGACCGGGATCGGGAATCTGTCCTGCCCGCGACGGGCACAGACAGGACAATCGGTTGCTTCGTCTGCATTCCGGGAGAGGATACGCTTCGACCGGCAATGCATTATTTTCCTGTGATTACTAAGGGGTTACATTATGCTGGAGATTGATTTCTGGAGTATTCTGTTCACCGTCATCAATCTGCTGATCCTTTTCGTTGCGTTGAAACTTTTCCTCTTCAAACCGGTGCGCAATATCATTGCGAAGCGGCAGGAGGAGGCGGATGCCGCAGCAAAAGAGGCAGACGCGAGGGCTGAGGAGGCGGATCGCCGCAAGGCGGACTACGACAGAGCCATCGCGAAAACCGAGGCAGAGCGTGAGAAGATTTTGAAGGAAGCCAGAGCGCAGGCGGACGAGGAGTATCAGAAGATGCTCACGGAGGCTCGCTCGGAGGCGGCGATCATCAAGAAGGAAGCCAGCACGGAGGGTGAGAAGCGCAAGCAGCGCATCATCTCCGAGGCGGGCAAGGAGATCGGCGACATGATCGCTTCCGCAACGACTAAAATCCTCGGCAATGTCGATGAATCCGAACTTTACGACGCGTTCCTGAACACGATGGAGGACGAGAAATGAAGCATGCAACTCTGTATTGCGTGACGCCTCCGTCGGAGGCTCAGCTTGCGCGCATGAAAGCCTTCCTCGCTCGTGAAGAAGGTGATCCCGAGATTGAGATCAAGGTTGAGGTCGAGTTGTCTCTTGTGAGCGGTTTCATCCTGCGCACAGAGAGCAAGATCTATGACTGGAGTATGTACGGCCGCGTGGAACAACTGCGCGGCGCGCTTGGCGTTGTGCACGGAAGACGCCCGAAGAAGACAGTTGCCAACCTGAAGAAGTGCATCGAGGAATTCAAGCTTGCCGCGGGCGAGAAGGAGTACGGAACCGTATCCTTCGTCGGTGACGGCATCGCTGTGGTGACCGGACTGGATCACGCCTGCTACGGGGAGATCGTGACATTTTCCTGCGGTGTCAAGGGCATGGTCATGGATATTCGCCGCGATGAGATCGGCGTTATCCTGTTCGGACGCGACACGGAGATCTTTGAGGGCAGCCAGGTGACGAGAACTTGCCGCATGGCAGGCATGCCTGTGGGCGACGGTTTCATCGGCCGTATCGTAGATGCGCTCGGCAATCCTGTTGACGGTCAGGGAGAGGTTATCTCTTCGGACTTCCGACCGCTGGAAAACCCCGCGCCGGGCATTATGGACCGCCAGCCGGTAACAACTTCGCTGGAGACGGGTATCCTCGCGATCGATTCCATGTTCCCGATCGGCCGCGGACAGCGTGAGCTGATCATCGGTGACCGCCAGACCGGCAAGACGAGCATCGCGCTCGATACGATCCTCAATCAGAAGGGCAAGAATACCGTCTGCATTTACGTGGCGATCGGTCAGAAGGCTTCGACCATCGCGAAAATGGTGACCACACTGCGCGAGGCAGGCGCCATGGAATACACGGTCATTGTGTCGTCCACAGCGTCGGAACCCGCGCCGTTACAGTATATTGCGCCGTATTCGGGCACAGCACTCGCAGAGTATTTCATGTACAGCGGGCGTGACGTGTTGATCGTATACGACGATCTTTCCAAGCACGCGGTGGCATACCGAGCCATCTCGCTTCTGCTGGAGCGCTCCCCGGGCCGCGAGGCATATCCGGGCGACGTGTTCTATCTGCATTCAAGACTTTTGGAGCGCGCGAGCCGCCTAAGCGACGAGCTCGGCGGCGGATCGATCACCGCGCTGCCGATCATCGAGACGCAGAACGGCGACGTGTCCGCGTATATCCCGACCAACGTGATCTCGATCACGGACGGTCAGATCTATCTCGAGAGCGAGCTGTTCTTCGAGGGCCAGCGGCCGGCTGTCAACGTCGGTCTCTCGGTTTCCCGTGTCGGCGGCGCCGCACAGGCATCCGTTATGAAGCAGGCCTCCGGTACGGTACGTATCGACCTTGCGCAGTACCGCGAGATGGAGGTGTTCACGCAGTTCTCCTCGGAGCTCGATGACAGCACAAAGCGCCAGCTGGCACACGGCCGCGCGCTGATGGAGCTTCTCAAGCAGCCGCTTGGACATTCCCTGTCCATGCCGGAGCAGGTAGTGCTTCTGCAGGCGGCAAACCGAAGACTGTTTGAGAACCTGAGCGTGAAGGAACTCGCTGCGGAGAAGTATGATTTTCTGAAGTTTATGAAGGTGAATTTCCCCGATCTTTTCACGGAGATCGGCAACGGTGAGAAGCTGCGCAAGTCGCAGCTGGAGCGATTGGACGAAGCCGGCGCAAAATGGCTTGCGCAGCGGGAACAGGAGAGCGGAGATGGCAAACGCACATGAAATCCTCGGCCGCATCAAGAGCATCCGTGACACGATGAAGATCACGAAGGCCATGTACATGGTCTCGTCAATGAAGGTGCAGAAGGCCAAGCGCAAGCTCGAGGAGACACTGCCTTATTTTACTGCGCTCCAGGAGCAGATTTCGGATGTGCTCCTGCATTTTCCGGAGACGACGCATCTGTACTTCGACAACCGTCCCGAGGATGCGCTTGAAGTGGTGAAACGGCGCATCTATGTGGTGATCACAGGCGACAAGGGCATGGCAGGTCCGTACAATCTCAATGTCATCAAGGAGGCGCGGACGCAGTTTGAGGCGTCGGACAATTATCAGATCTACGCGGTCGGTGAGACAGGGCGCCATGTGTTCTTTGCGGAGAAGCTGCCGTTGAACATGGATTTCCGGATGTCATCGAACAATCCGTCCGTGCATCGGGCGAGATTGATGGCGGAGATCCTTCTGGAGCGATATCGCGCGGAGGAAGTGGATGAGATCTATGTTATTTACACGCGCATGAAGAACAGCATTTCCTCCGAGGTGCGTGTGGAGCAGCTTCTGCCGTTCCGCACAAGCAGGTATCTGAAGGGGCAGATGAAGGATCAGGCGACAGTCTCCGAGATGGAGATCCATCCGTCCGCTACGGAGGTGCTGGAGACGCTGGTGCGCAACACGGTAACCGGCTTTCTGTACGGCGCGATGGTGGAGAGCCAGGCTTCGGAGGAGAGCGCGCGAATGATGTCGATGAAAACCGCGACCGACAATGCTGACACGATGCTCGCGGAACTGTCGCGGCAGTACAACCAGTTCCGCCAGGCAGCCATCACGCAGGAGATCACCGAGGTTGTCGGCGGCGCGAAGGCGCTGCAGAAGAAAAAACAGAGGAAACGTACGAAGGCTGCAGAGTCCGCCGGTTGACGACGTGAAGAATACTCTGGCAGTCGGAGAGGTATCAACGTATGAATCATATTGGGAAAATCGTTCAGGTGTCCGGTCCGGTTGTGGACGTGGAATTCGAACGCGGAGAACTGCCGTCCATCAAGGAGGCACTCATCGTAAATCTCGATGAGAAAGCGCTCAAGATGGAGGTTGCGCAGCACATCGGCGGCGGTGTCGTGCGATGCATCATGCTTGCGCCGAGCGAGGGACTTGCGAAGGACATGCCGGTTGTCTCAACCGGTGCGGGAATCCTTGTTCCGGTCGGCGAGCACGTGCTCGGCCGTGTGTTTAACGCGCTCGGAGAACCGCTCGACGGCGGTCCGTCCCTGGATAACAATAAGACCGCGGAGTTCTGGTGCATTCACCGCGAGGCTCCGACGTTCGAGAACCAGAGCCCGGTGGTTGAGGTGCTGGAGACCGGGATCAAGGTCATCGACCTTCTGGAACCGTACGCGAAGGGCGGTAAGATCGGTCTCTTCGGCGGTGCCGGTGTCGGCAAGACCGTGCTGATCCAGGAGCTCATCCATAACATCGCAACGGAGCACGGCGGCTACTCAATCTTCACCGGCGTCGGCGAGCGTTCCCGCGAGGGCAATGACCTGTGGCGTGAAATGAAGGAATCCGGCGTGCTGGAGAAGACCGCGCTTGTCTTCGGTCAGATGAACGAGTCGCCCGGCATCCGTATGCGAGTCGCTGAGACGGGCCTTACGATGGCGGAGTATTTCCGCGACGAGAAGCATCAGAACGTGCTTCTGTTTATCGATAACATTTTCCGTTTCATACAGGCAGGTTCCGAGGTTTCGGCATTGCTTGGACGTATGCCCTCTGCCGTCGGTTACCAGCCGACGCTTGCCACCGACCTCGGTGAGCTGCAGGAGCGCATCGCTTCCACGAGAGACGGTTCCGTCACGAGTGTGCAGGCCGTGTACGTGCCTGCGGACGACCTGACCGACCCTGCGCCCGCAACAACATTTTCCCATCTTGACGCGACGACGGTTCTCTCACGTAAGATCGTGGAGCAGGGTATCTACCCGGCGGTTGACCCGCTTGCTTCGGGCTCGCGTATCCTTGAGGCGTCCGTGGTCGGCGAGGAGCATTACAATACGGCCCGCCGCGTGCAGGAAATCCTGCAGCGCTACAAGGAGCTTCAGGATATCATCGCCATTCTCGGTATGGACGAGCTTTCCGAGGAGGACAAGGTGATCGTCTACCGCGCCCGCAAGGTGCAGCGTTTCCTGTCGCAGCCGTTCCATGTTGCAGAGAACTTCACCGGCGTTCCCGGCGTGTATGTGCCGATCGCCGAGACGATCCGCGGCTTCAAGGCAATCCTCAACGGTGAGCTTGATGATTGTCCGGAAAATGCGTTCTTCAACGTCGGAACGATCGAGGAAGTGCGCAAGAAGGCGGAGACGTTGTAATCTGACAGAGTTAAAGGAAGCAGTATGAACACATTTCATCTGAAAATCATCACCTGCGACCGGATTTTCTTTGACGGTGAGTGCGAGTCCATCATTTTCCCGGGCTTCGACGGTCTGATGGAGATCCAGGCGAATCATGCTCCGATGGCGACGACAGTGGCCGTCGGTGAAGTGCGCTTCCGCGACGCGGACGGCAACACACGGGCGGTGATCGTTTCGGACGGAATGATCAAGACAGCGGGCAATGAAGTGACGCTGCTTGCATTTTCCGCGGAGAGACCGGAGGAGATCGATGCCCACCGCGCTCAGGTGGCTCTCGACATGGCGCGCGAGGAGCTGCAGAGAAAGCAGAGTATGGTGGAGTACAACATCTCCAACGCCGCGATGGCGCGTGCAATGGCTCGCTTAAGCGGAGCGAGGAAGATCCATCCGGAGGATTTCAACATCTGATGTCACTCGACACGGAGCAACATTGCTTAACGCAGAGCAACATCACTCAACGCAGAGTAACAGATATTTATAATACTTGTGATCGGTCCCGACCTCGTAGAGATTGATCAGACTGATGGAGTACAGATCGGAACAGGCCTTGAGCCTGTTCCTTTTTGTATAGTGGAGAATGCGGCGGTAGGTGCGCTCTATGTCGGGCTCGTTGTGGTCGTGGGAGCACAGCACGGCGCGGTGACCGGGCACGGGGAACGTGTCTATGCCGTCCGCTGCGAGAAGCGAGAGAGTGACCACGCGGTTGTAGACGTATTTTCCCTTCGCAAAATCCTCGTATGCGATGGTGACGCCCGAGGGGAAGGAGGTGAGGTACGCGTCGTCGGTGGCCTTGTTTAAGTGTGCGCCGATGTCACCTGCGATGTCCGCCGCGTGGTAGGATGCGTCCTTGTTGCTGATGCGCGTCTCGCGGTAACTCATCTCCGGGATCTCCGCGAGGAAGGGCGTGCCGGGACGGTGCGTGCCGAATTGTTCCAAAAGCCAGGTGCCCAGATGAAGGGCACTTATTTTTTTCGTTATACTGAAGAGATCACGCTGCATCTCGAGAATGCGGGAGTTGATCAGATTCACAAGCGCGGGCTTCGAGGGATTGTGGATCACGTCGCGGATATCTGCGAGGGAGCAGCCGGACTGCTGCATCGTCGCGATGAAATAGAACGAGCTGATCTGGGAGGTTGAGTAGTAATGATAACCGTTGGAAGGGTCGTGCCACGGCGTGAGCACGTTCTGCTCATAGTAGTGGCGCAGCGTATCGCGCGTCGTGCCGCACAGTTTTGCAAATTGTCCGACGGTGAGTGTGTACTCGGAGCGCGGGTCGGAAAATTCGGTGGAACGGGTGTTGTTATGGCTCATGAAAAACCTCCGTACAGTGGGAAAGATCGATCGGAAAATG
>CADBLW010000224.1 GCA_902795625.1 uncultured Lachnospiraceae bacterium
CGTCCGGTCAGGATCTTGTGCGTATAACACTGGTGTCCCACGTCCCAGATCAGCTTGTCCTCGGGAAATGTGAGAAACCGGTGCAGTGCGATCGTCAGTTCCACCGCGCCGAGATTGGACGCCAGATGACCTCCGTTCTTACTGACGGTGAGCAGGATCTCCTTGCGGATCTCCGCCGCCAGCCGCGGCAGTTTTTCCTCGGGGATTGCCTTGACATCATTCGGTTTTTTGATTGATGAAAGCAATTCGGTCATATTCCGTACTTCACTCCTACACTGTCCGTCCGACCAGAGACGCGATCAGCTCGGCGAGCGGCTTGTCCCGCATTCCGCCGGGATACTTCGCAAGCATGGTGAGCGCCTCGGCGGACAGGTTTTCCACCGCTTCCTTCGAGGCACGCATACCGTACAGCGTAACATAGGTCGTCTTGTTATTTTTCTCATCGCTGCCCACGGACTTGCCGAGGGACTCTGTCGTGCCCGCGATGTCAAGGATATCGTCCTGGATCTGGAATGCCAGGCCGACGCGCATGGCAATCTCACCCATCTCTTTCACGGCTTCCGGCGATGCACCGGCAAGCACCGCGCCGACCTGCATCGATGCTTCCAATAGCGCGCCGGTCTTCAGGCGGTACACGAAATCAAGCTCATCCGCGCTCATGGGCTCCCCTGTCTTCTCCACGTCGACGGACTGGCCGCCGACCATGCCGTACACACCGGCCTTCTCCGCCAGAATGCGAAGCGCAGGGATCACCCGTCCCCTCGTGTGCTCGGTCTCCTCCGCGCTCAACGCGGTCTCAAACGCCTTGTTCAAAAGGCCGTCGCCGGCGAGGATTCCCATGGCATGTCCGTATTTGGCGTGCGTCGTCAGCTTGCCTCTGCGAAATCTGTCATTGTCCATGGCCGGAAGATCGTCATGGACGAGCGAGTAGCTGTGGATCATCTCGATCGCCGCGAGGAACGGATCCACAAGGCTTGTCTCCTCCGCTGCCGGACCTCCGAAAGCACGGTAGGTTAAGAGCATGAGGATCGGGCGCACTCTCTTACCGCCGTTTAAGACGCTGTACGTCATCGCCTCTTCAACCGTCTTCTGATAGCCTCGCTGCGAAGGCAGGAAACGACGGATCCTCTCCGTGATCTCCTCCGCCATACGTCCCATTTCGTCATTCACTGTCTTCATCGTCTTCTCCGCTGTCCTCCAGGATCTCCAGTTCCTTCTCAACGCGGTCGATCGCGTTTCTGCACTGTCTAAGAAGATCCATGCCTTCCTTGTACAGCCCGAATGTCTCCTCCAGCGGCATTCCGCCCTTCTCCATCCGAGCGACAATGTCGGAAAGCTCCTGCATCGACTGCTCGAGGGATTTCTCGGGAACCGTGTCCTTTCCGGTTTTCTTTTTGTTTGTATCAGCCATATCGCACCCCAATAGTTGGTTTCGTCTTATTCATCGTCTCCGGGTTTCTCCTGCGTCGACACCACCTGTGCCTCGAACTGACCGTCCGCAAGATAACCTCTCATGAGCGTTCCCACCGGCAGATCCGCGATGCCCTTGACCGGCTGTCCTTCCACCGTCACGAACGCGTACCCCTGCTCAAGCAGCCGGTACGGTGACATGGCCGTCAGCCCTGCCTCCAGCATTCCGAGCCTGCTTCGGTACGAGGTGAGGCTCTCACGCATGCGGTGTCGCAGATTGCGCTCGGCATCCATGACCGCCCGTCTCTCATCGGCGATCGCCGCCGCTGTAATGACCGACATGCGATCCCGGCTCAGGGAAAGCAGCTCTCTTCGTCTCTCCAGCTGTGCCTTCGGGCTTAAGTGACGCATCCCCTGCTGCAGACGGGCCACCCTGTCCCGCGCTCCCTCTATGGAACGGCACACGCCCTTCACAAGGGTGTAATGCATGTCCGCGATCGTGCGCATAAAATCGTCGATGGGAAATGCCACCCGCTCTGCTGCCGCCGTCGGCGTCTGCACCTGCACATCCGCCACATAGTCGATCAGCATGTAATCGATCTCGTGTCCTACGGCCGAAACGATCGGTACCTCGCACGCGTACACAGTGCGCACCAGCTGTTCGTCGCTGAACTCGAGCAGATCGTCGCGGCTTCCTCCGCCGCGTCCGACAATGATCACGTCAACCCCGGCGCGCTCCGCACGGCGGATCGCCCGGCAGATCTCCTTCGCTGCCCCGTTTCCCTGCACTCTGCAGGGTGACAGCACCAGTTGTATGTAAGGGTTTCTCTCGCGGAAAACCCTTCGCATATCCTCCAAAACCGCGGAGTTGTTCGCAGTCACCAGTCCGACCCTCTTCGGGTACGGAGGCAGCGGCTTCTTGTGCTCCGGGTTAAACAGTCCCTCTTCCTTCAGCGCGCGGGCAAGCCGCTGCAGCTGCTCATTTAACGGACCTCTGCCGACTTCCTCGACGCGGCTCGCGTAAAGCTGATATCTCCCGGCATTCGGATACACCGTGATCCTGCCGCTCACCCGAACCCGCTTGCCGATCTCGAGCGAACACAGCAGACCGCGCCTCGCGCTGTCTAAAAACATAACGCACGGCAGCTTTGCGTTTTCGTCCTTGATCGTAAAATACAGCTGGCTCGAACGCCGGTATTCCGAAATCTCCCCCTCCACCTCAAGACTGCGCAATGTGGTCTGTCCCTCGAGAAGGTTCTTCAGATACGCGGTGATCTGGCTGACGGTATACGCCATATCGGTCCCCCGGTTCCCGGCGCTGCATCAGCCGATGCGTGGGCATGATCGCACCCGTATTCAGCCTGCCGCTTCACGCCGCATTTTCCACTCACTCCGGAACGCTCGCCGGGCCTCAGGCCTTCGGCGCCTCGTCAACCGGGTTATTTTTCAATACCGCTGAAAGGATCCCGTTGACAAACGCCGGCGCCTGATCGCCGCCGTACGTCTTCGCCAGCTCCACGGCCTCGTTGATGGCCACGCTCACGGGGATCGTCTCGTCGAAATACATCTCATAAACCGCGATTCGCAGTATGTTGAGCTCCACCTTGCCGATGCGGCGAAGGTTCCAGCCCTGGGATGCCTTGGAGATCATCGGATCGATCTTCCCGATGGCGGTCGCAACCTCACGATACCTCGTGTAGATGCTCTCGCGCGTCTCCTCCGGAAGCTCGACATCCTCAAGATACAGCCTTGCCTCCTCCTCACGCTCGGCCTTCTCGTGAAAGCCCGTGAGGAACATCAGGACAAACACCTGCTTGCGAAACTCGCGGAGTTCCTGCTTCTTTCCCTGCATTTCCTGCATTTCAAATCCTCCGCGAAATTACTTACGGTCAAGATCCACGCCTACCACATGCAGCGTCACGCGGTCCGACTCGAAGCCGAGCATGCTCTCGATCGCGGAGCGGACTCGCTCCTGCACGTTCTTGGCAACGCGCGGTACGCTGTAGCCGTACTGTACGCACACCGAAAGCTCGGTCGCCACGCGCCCGTCGATCAGGCTGATCTTCACGCCCTTGCTGTTATTCTTAATACCGTTGCGGCCGATGACTTCCTTCGTCAGGTTGCCGGAAAGATGCGCAACACCCTCCACCTCTGCTGCCGCAAGTCCGACTACTGTCGCAATGACATCATCCGAGACGACGGCCTGTCCTTCCGTGCCCTCGATCTCAATCTCTGCCTCGTACACCGGCTCTCTCGTATCTTTGCTGCTCATGTTAACCTCCGATTTTTGGGGAAACACCGATTCCGCAAGGGTTTCCCGGGGTATCGCCCTCCCGTGATATGAGGGCATAGTTATAATCGATAGCATTATATCAAAAAACTCGGAAAATGCAAAGCACATTTTCCCGGTATGCAGTCGCATAATGCATAATTTGAGCAAATCCGCCGAATAACACAGGCCTCTCCCGGTCCGCGGGCGGAGACGCGTCGGACAGATTCGTTTTCCGCACAAAAAAAGGGGCTCACACGGCAGCCGGAAACCGGTCCGTGTGTACCCCCATTTATTCAGATTACAGCGTCTGCATCCATGGCTTCGCGCTGCTGCGCTCCCGTCAGAAGAACAGCGAGAAGACGATCTGGAATGCAGTAAATGCCGCGTAAGTCAAAAGCAACAGCACGCCCTGCAGGCGGGACAACTTGCCGCGCACCAGCGCAGGGATCGTCAACAGTGCCATGACGAACAGCATCACCGGAAGATCGACCACAAGCGAGGAATTGATGCCCGCGATCGTCTTGCCCGCCGGCATACCGAACGGACAGA
Organism: uncultured Lachnospiraceae bacterium; assembly: GCA_902795625.1. Classification (GTDB taxonomy): domain Bacteria; phylum Bacillota; class Clostridia; order Lachnospirales; family Lachnospiraceae; genus ISDg. The sequence continues at coordinate 4,232 of CADBLW010000224.1, forward strand.
TCGTAACCGCCATACCGCTTACGAGAACGAGGTTGAACAGATTTGCACCGATGACATTTCCGAGCGACAGCGAACCGTGACCCTTGATCAGCGACGTAATGGCCGTAACAAGCTCCGGAAGCGAGGTTCCGAGCGCGATCACGGTGAGCGCGATCATGGCATCGGAAACGCCGAAATTCTTCGCAATGATTGTCGCGTTGTCGACAAGAAGGTCCGCGCCGACCGCGATCAGTGCAGCGCCGCCGATGATCATCACC
>CADBLW010000225.1 GCA_902795625.1 uncultured Lachnospiraceae bacterium
GAGATCCTTTTCGCCGTGCTGTATACGCAGGGGTTGGTATTTTCCCATATCAGCGCATACAACACGCTTAGGAACCTCCGCGTATCCCTGCAGGGAAAACTGGAGAGGCAGCCTCTCGGGAACATCCGCGAGATGGGCACCGGCCGCATCAAGAAGATATTCACGGACGATATCGACCAGATCGAACTGCTGTTAGCGCACGCGATCCCGGAGGGCATCGCCAACATTTTCATTCCTGCGCTGATCATCATTCTGATGTTCGTCGTGAACTGGCGCCTCGGCCTGTTGTCACTCGTGCCGCTGGTGGCGGGCATGTATGCCATGGGGCAGATGATGAAGTCCGGAATGTCGAAAATGGGCGCCTACTACGAGGCGGCCGCAGGCATGAACAACACGATCATCGAGTATGTCAACGGAATGGAGGTCGTCAAGGTCTTCAACAAGGACGGCGACTCGTACCGAAGATTCGGTGAAATGGTGAGAAAATACCGGGATTTTACGCTGGACTGGTACCGCGTCTGCTGGCCGTGGATGGCGGCGTACACAAGCATTTTGCCGTGTCTTGCCATGCTGATGCTGCCGATTGGATCGCTGTGGGTGATCAAGGGAACGATCTCCCTGAGCGAGCTTGTACTTGTGTTGTGCATGTCCTTCGCGGTTGGTCCTTCGGTTCTGAAGGCGCTCAATTTTGCCGGAAAATTCCCGCAGCTCAACTACAAGATCGCGGAGCTCGAGAAGTACATGGAGCACGCGCCTCTCAAGGCAGGGACGTCGGGCTTTAACGGAGCGAACCGCGATGTCGCGTTTGAAAATGTGCATTTTGCGTATGAGGACAAGGAGGTTCTGCACGGCGTGAGCCTGAGTCTTCGGCAGGGTACGACAACGGCGCTGGTCGGCGAGTCCGGCAGCGGCAAATCCACCCTCGCCAGACTTCTCGTACACTACTATGACCTGGACGGCGGCGCCATTCGCATCGGCGGACAGGATATCACCGACATGTCGCTGGAGGCGCTGAACGACCAGGTGGCCTACGTGTCCCAGGAGCAGTTTTTGTTCAACACGACGCTGTATGAGAACATCCTGATCGGCAATCCGGACGCAACCCGCGAGCAGGTGCTCGAGGCGGCGCACCGGGCGCAGTGCGACGAGTTCCTGGCGCGTCTTCCGAAGGGCATCGAGACGCAGGCGGGCGACGGCGGAAAGCAGCTCTCGGGCGGTGAGCGCCAGCGCATCAGCCTTGCGAGGGCAATTCTGAAGAACGCTCCGATCATTGTTCTCGACGAGGCAACGGCGTTCATGGATCCGGAAAATGAGGAGAAGATGAACGCGGCCATCGATGAGATCATCAAGGACAAGACCGTGCTCGTGATCGCGCATCGACTTGCGACGATCAAGAATGCAGATCAGATCTGCGTCATGAAGGACGGCGAGTGCATTGCAACGGGCCGGCACAGACAGTTGCTGCTGAGCTGTGAGGAATACAGCAAGCTCTGGGAGACCTCGGTCGGCGCCAGCACATGGCGGATCAAGGAAGATGTCAGCGGGGAGGTGCAGCCGGTATGATCAAAATCCTGCATCGTCTGGTCAGCGTGACCGGACAGTACAAAAAGCGCATCCGCGCGTCGTATGTGACAGCATTTTTCAAAGGCATCATGATGAAGGTGCCGCTGATCCTCTGTTTCCTTGCGGTTAGTTGGTTTATGGAGGGCTCCATGACTCGCGCCAAATGCCTGTACATTGGCATTGCAATGATCGCGAGCGTCATCCTGCAGGCGGTTCTCGAGCACGCCAACAACGTGCTTCAGTCGGCGGCGGGGTATCTTGTATTTGCCGATATGCGCATGCGGCTCGGCGACCATCTCAGGAAGCTTCCGATGGGCTATTTTACGGAGGGAAATATCGGCAAGATCAGCTCCGTGCTCGCGACGGACATGGTGTTCATCGAGGAGAACTGCATGGGCGTTCTGTCGGAACTCGTGATGTTCATGATCTCCCAGGGACTCATGGTCGTGATGATGTTCGTGATGGATTGGCGGATCGGCCTTGTGGCGCTTCTGTTCACGGGGGTGTTCGTGCTGGTCGGCAACCTGATGCTCAAGACAACGCTTGCGCATTCAAAGAGCAAGCAGGAGTGCAGCGAGTCTCTGACGGAGGAAGTGCTTGATTTTGCGGAGGGCATCGGCATCATCAAGTCCTACAACATGCTCGGAGACCGCTCGAAGCGCCTGACGGACGAGTTTGAGAAGAGCTGCCGTGACAGCATTTCCTTTGAGAAGGATTACACGCCATGGTCCCGAGCCCTGAACCTGTGTTTCGGCATCGGAACGGCTGCGGTTCTGGCGCTCACGGCGTTTCTGTTCCGCCGCGGCATCATCACCGACGTGTACATGGTCGGCATGTCGCTGTTCCTTTTCGACGTATTCGTCTCGATCAAGAGTTATTACGCGCAGATGGCGCGTCTCACGGTCACCTCGGCGAGCCTCGACCGGATCGAGGAAGTGTTCCGGGCGAAGGAGCTGGAGGATAAGGGGACATTTTCCTTTGATGGGGAGAGCTCAGCGCTTTCGGAAAATGCAGGAACCGCAGTTCCCGAGATCGAATACGAGCACGTTTCCTTCGGTTATACCGATAAAACCGTTCTTCATGACGTCTCCTTCCGGGTCGGCAAGGGCACAATGACGGCCCTTGTCGGGCCTTCCGGAGGCGGCAAATCCACCATCGCCTCGCTTCTGGCGAGGTTCTGGGATATCCATGCAGGAAGCATCATGGTGAAGGGCAGGGATATCCGCAACGTGCCTCTCGGCGCGCTGATGGATCAGATCAGCATGGTGTTCCAGCGGGTTTATCTGTTTCAGGATACGGTATATAACAACATCGCGATGGCACGCCCGGACGCGAGCCGCGAGGAGGTTATGGAGGCGGCGAAGAAGGCGCGCTGCTACGACTTTATCATGCAGCTGCCACAGGGCTTTGACACTGTGATCGGCGAGGGCGGAGCATCGCTCTCGGGCGGCGAGCAGCAGCGCATCTCCATTGCGCGCTGCATTCTCAAGGATTCGCCCATCGTCATCCTCGACGAGGCGACAGCCAGCGTGGACGCGGACATTGAGCGGGCCATCCAGGAGGCCATCTC
>CADBLW010000226.1 GCA_902795625.1 uncultured Lachnospiraceae bacterium
GAAGCGGGCTTGCTGTAGGTCGGTGCCGTGTAGGCAGGCTGCTCGGTAACCGGTGCCGGTGCCGGAGCCGTGTAGTTCGGTCTGACCTGCGTCGCGGGCTGTACCGTAGGCGCTGCCTGGGTAACCGGGGTTGCCGCAGGGGTTGCCGCGGTGCCGCGGTTCGTGTAGCCGAGGCCGGTGTAAACGCCGGACTGGTTCTGCTTCTTCGGAGCATAATTCTGGCGGTTCGCGGAGCTCTGCGACATCGAGCTCGGGTGCTCCTCGAGACCTGTTGCAATAACCGTGATGCGGCACTGATCCGGCGAAGATTCGTCGTAGATCGCACCGAAGATGATATTGGCTTCCTCTCCTGCAAGCTCCTGCACATAGGTCGCCGCCTCGTTCACCTCGATGAGGCTTACCGCGCCTGCGATGTGAAGGATGACATGGCTCGCACCCTCGATGTTCGTCTCGAGAAGCGGGGATGTCGTTGCCTGCTTGACAGCCTCCATGCACTTGTCATCGCCGGAGCCGTAACCGATACCGATATGGGCAACGCCCTTATCCTTCATGACGGTCTCGACATCCGCGAAGTCAAGGTTGATCAATGCCGGAGCGTTGATCAGGTCGGTGATACCCTGAACACCCTGCTGCAGAACCTCGTCTGCCTTGCGGAGTGCTTCCGGCATCGTCGTACGACGGTCAACGATCTCAAGAAGACGGTCGTTCGGAATAACGATCAAAGTGTCAACGGACTGGCGGAGACGCTCAATACCGGAAAGAGCATTCGCCATGCGCTGCTTTGCCTCGAAACGGAACGGCTTGGTAACGATACCGACCGTAAGCACGCCCATCTCCTTCGCGATCTGCGCTACCACGGGAGCCGCACCGGTACCGGTACCGCCGCCCATACCGCAGGTTACGAACACCATGTCCGCGCCCTTGATGATCTGGGTCAGTTCTTCCTTGCTCTCCTCCGCAGCCTTCTCGCCGACATCCGGCTGGGAACCTGCGCCGAGGCCTTTCGTCAATTTCTCACCTATCTGAATGCACTGAGGAGCCCTGCAATTCTTGAGGTGCTGCTTGTCGGTGTTGACGCAGATAAAATCGACACCCACAATGCCCTCTTCGATCATGCGGTTTACCGCGTTGTTGCCGGCGCCGCCGACACCGATAACCAGTATCTTTGCAGCAGCTTCGTTCTCTTCTCCCTTGATTTCAACCAACGTTGTATCCTCCTTTTGCATAATATTCCTATTAGCCATCCTCTATGATATAATCAAATGCCCAAAATAGCAAGCATTTTTTCCTTTTTCAGCGGAAAATGAGACTATTTTCTCTCGTTTTCGTAATGCATTTTATTTCCCGTTTTCTCCGCCGTCATCTTCCCCGGTGTCCGGCGCTGTATCCGTCACCCGCTCTCTCGCGTAGAAATCGTCGTCACTGCGGAACACGCCTTCCATATTGATGTCGTAGGCACAGGTTTTTCCCTTCTCCGCATTCCGTTCTGCAAGCTTTCTCTCCACCTCCGGGATCATGGCCACCTGCACGTCATAGACCTTGCGCGAGCCCAGAAAATACCGGTTCTCCCCGACTGAGATCGTCACCGCCTTATTGTTGTCAAACGCGATCTCGTCGATATGGAACTCCTTGTCCTGCATCTGGAACACGATGCTCAGGATCACCTGGAACAGACCGTTGTCCTGCGTTTCAAACACCTGATACATCGCCAGATTGTTGTATTTCAGGCCGGTGACAACGGGAAGATTTTCCGTGTTCGAGGTTCTCGAGGAAATGATCTCGCCGTCACGGTTGAAGTACAGGTAAAAGCCCGTGTCGTAAATGCAGGCGATCGGCGGTTTCTCGTACGCCGTAATATGGATCTTTCCTTCATCGGTCACCTCGACGGTGATCTTCTCGATGAACGGCAACGTCTCCGCCTCGTAGTATTTGTAATACCATTTGATCAGCAGCGAGTAGCGGTCGCGGAACCGGTCGCGGATCACGTGGTCGCGGATCTCCTGCGGAGTGTATCGCTCGGCAAATCCGACGATCGTCACGCTGACGTCCTGCTCCGGATCGATCAGGTACTTCGTGTGCAGCTGGAACGCGGCGATCACGAAAAATGAAACGATAAGGAACAGAATGGTCATGCGCCGCAGAAACCGCGCGCTTCGTTTTTCAATATGAATTATCGCCATTGCCGTCCTCTTCCGCGCAACGGCTTACCGGCACAGGCTCATTCGTCGGAATCTCTTCTCGCGGGCTTGCCCAGCTCCACATCGATGCTGTATCTTCCCTGCGTGTTCTGTGTCTCGCTCACCGGCGCGTCCGTTCCGCCCGGCCGTCTGACTGTATCAGCCTGTCTCTTTCTGTCCGTTGCTGTATTCTTTCCTTCATTGCGGGCCTTCCGCCACGCATCGATACTCCGGCCTCTGCCGCGGCTTCCCGAACCCGTCTTTTTGCCTTCGGCCGTGCTCCCGGAAGACGTCTTCTTGCCGTTCTTACGGCTGCTTCCGCCCTGTCCGCTTCCGCTGAACAGTCCGAGGGGCCAGCGCTTCGGCTTCTTTCGTCCGGTGGGCTCATTTTTCACGGGATAGAGTCCGCCGTCCGCATGTTCGCCGGTATTCTGATTCCGACGGTTCGCTCCCGTCGGATCGATGTACTCCAGGATCGGCACATTCTTGCGATCACCGATGTTGCGCGACACATTGAGCACAACGCCGCACTCCGCGCACAACACCAACAGGGAAGAACCGCCGTAACTGATAAAGGGAAGTGTGACGCCCGTCGAGGGCATCGTACCCGTAACAACCGCTATATTGATGCACACCTGCAGTCCGATGTGCAGCATCACGCCGTAACACAACAGTGTTCCGTACAGCTCCTGCGCATTGATCGCTATGACGGCGATCCGCCACAGAAGCAGGGCAAACAGGATCAGCAGCGCTGCGCCTCCGATGAGGCCCATCTCCTCCACGACTACCGAGAAGATCATATCCGTGTGAACCTCGGGGATATGCCCGAGCTTCTGCGCGCTCTGTCCGAGTCCCTTGCCGAACAGACCTCCCGAGGCAAGGGCGTAAAGTCCCTGTTTAACCTGTCCGTCATTGTCCGCGTCCTTGAGATGGACCCATTCATAGACACGTCTCATCCGGAAGTTTCCGGAGGACGTATCCTGCCCCTTCACGTACTGCACAAGGATGAACGCAGCGACCGCACCGATGACAATAAGTATGACAAACAGAAGTTTCTTCTTTGAACAGGCGAACAGCAGTCCGCCCGTGATACCTACGATAACGATGGCTGTGGTAAGACTCTCCACAAGCGCCAGCCCCGCGATCACGCCGATCCCTCCGATAAAAAGGATCGTATCGCGGACTCTGTGACGGCTTGTCACGACGCGGCAAAGCCAGTACGCCGCGATGACGATGACAAACAGCTTGGCGAACTCACCGGGCTGGATCTTGAACCGACCGACTGCGATCCAGCGGGACGCGCCGTTCACGGCACCGTTCGCGTCGGAATCGGTCCTTCCGAGCACGATAACCGCGGCCTGCGCCGCCGCAACCACAAAATAAGCTCCGATGATCAGAAGCGGCCATTTGCGGCGGGGCGTCTCCAGTGCGTACAACCGGTAGTCCACCAGGGACAGAGCGATCATGATCACGATGCCGATAGCCGCGTAAAGGATCTGTCTGTCTGTGTAAAATGTGGAACTGCCCTCATACTTCGCCGCATTGTAGGAACTGATGCTGCTGATCATGATCACGCCGATGGCGATCAGCGCGATTACCATAAGAAGCATGGTGTAGTCGTAGTATTTCTTCTGTTTTCCGGGATTTCTCCGATTTTCCGACGGATCCATGCTCTAGCCTCTCAAAAACCAAATAATCGTATCGCGCGTATTCGCGTCAATGCCTGTTCAGGCACGTTTCAGGGGATCGGCCCTCCCTGCAGGCAGCGCGGATCAGTCTCCGTCACTGCTGTTGGGATCCTTGTCTCCGCCCTCGTTGTCACCATTGTCGCCGTTGTCTTCCGGAAGATCCTGAAGATCCGCCGTGTTGACCTCATCCGCGTCCGGAAGTCCTGTGTACTCAACGCCGTAGTGGATATCGCCGTCCGGATAGACGCCTAAGTACGGCAGGATGTCGGACAGGATCTGGCTCGTGAGCTCCGTTGCGGGACGGCTGCTGTTATACAGTTTCTCGTCGTCGATCTGGTCGATAACGACATAGATGATATACTTCGGATTGTTGTACGGAACGCTTCCGATGAACGAAACGACGAACTGGTTCAGTTCACGGATACCCTTCTTGGCCGTGCCGGTCTTGCCGCCGACCTTGTAGCCTTCCGTCTGTGCCGGTCTCGCGGTACCGCTCTCAACCGTCAGGAGCGTTGCTTCCTGCAGGAATGCAGAGGTGTCTGCGCTCACGGTCTTGCGCACCAGAAGGTTGGTTGCGTCATACACGGTCGCTCCCTCGGCGTTCATGATCTGACGCACCACGTGGGGCTGATAATAGTAGCCGCCGTTCACAAGCGACGCATAAGCCGCCGCCATCTGCACCATCGTCACATTGAAACCCTGACCGAAACTCTGTGTCGCGAGTTCGAGGTCGGAATAGTTGGTGTGTTTCATCATGACGCCCGCTGCTTCACCGGGAAGATCGATACCGGTCTTCTCACCGAACCCGAAATGCATCTGGTATTCGTAGAACAGCTTTGCGCCTTCCTTCTCCGCGATGTCGATCAGGGCCGAGTTGCAGGATCTCGCGATAGCTTCCTTCAGATTTACCTCGCCGTTGTGGGAACACCGGATCTTCGCACCGCCCACCTCCGTGATCCCCGTGCATTTGTAGCGGAAACTCTTGGATACGATCTTCTCCTCGAGAGCCGCCGCCACGGTAAAGCACTTGAAGGTGGAGCCGGGCTCGTAGGTGTCGCACACGCAGAAGTTACGCCACATTTTGTTAAGCGCCTTCAGACGATCGTCATCGTCCATGTCGCTGTCATCCGCGTTCGTTCCGTCCATGAGGATGATCTCGCGCGGGTTGTTGAGATCAAAGGAACGGTTGGACACCATCGATACGATCTCACCGTTGGTGGCGTCCATCACCAGGACACCGATATTGTTGACTTTGTATGTGTCGAGAAATGTGTTGACCCTCTTCTCCACGGCCTGCTGTGCATAGAGGTCGATCGTGGAGACGATCGTGTCACCCGCCACCGCATCCCAGGTGTTCGTGATCAGGTTGAGGTCGGCGTCATAATATCCGGAAACACGGCCGTCCGTGCCGTTTAAGTAGCTGTTGTACTGCTGCTCAATGCCCCAGCAGCCGACATTTCCGGCGTTTGTATAGCCGATGACATGCGATGCCGCAGTCCCGTACGGATACACGCGCTCGTACTCCGTCTCAAACCACAC
>CADBLW010000227.1 GCA_902795625.1 uncultured Lachnospiraceae bacterium
ACGGAAGCCTGCGTAATTTCGTCCAGAACGAAGGTCCTCTGAGTATCGCAGCGCTTCAGATAAACCTTAGGTACGTCAGCAATGTACCCACCAAACCGCTTTACAAACTCCATGTGTAAAACACTTCCTTTATCATATATTCATATCGTTGCATCACGAATCTCCTACCTTCGTTTCTGCACTGATACCACATATAAGGCGGATCTTTCTCCGCTGTTTTTACACCGTCTTCATAAACGCGAAACTGATATTGTATCGCGAATATCCGATGGTGCTTGTGCTCATGTCGCTTTCGCCGATGCACCTGAACCGATAGCCCGCCAGCCGCGAATCGTACTGGTTCGACAGAAGCTCGTTCAGTCGGCTCGCAATGAGCTCGGTCCTGAAAATCAGCCTGTCGCGGTCTGCGTCATGCAGGTTCTTCTGCTTCACGTAAATGTCGAAGCTCAGCTCCTGCCGCAGCACGCGCACGTCATTGGCAAGCCCTGTGCCAATGACACCGTATACAATACGGACGGCTTCGTTAACCAGCGGTTCGCTGGTCGTGCCTGCCCGTATGAAATACTTTGTAATGAAATCCATAATCTTAATATCACTCGGCAGCAGCATCAGATTTCGAAGCTCTTCGTCCTTGAAGATGACGTACCGGATGATATCGTTGAACTCTCTTGTCCATGCGTTCTGCATCCGACCACCTCCTAAAAGACGCTGTAGTTAATCTGCTTCATAAAGTCGCCCATGACTTCCTTGATCCGCTCCTGCCGGTATGCGTCAATGTCGCTTCCATCGATAGCCGTAACCGTCATCGTAATGTCCGCGCCGTTGCCGCTTGAAATGATTTTCGGCTCAAGTTTAATGTTGTCTGCGACCCATCTGTATGCGTCGTAGACTTTCAGGAGCGCATGATCAGGATCATAAATTTTACTCTGTTTGACCGCCCATTCAGCTTCGGAAATACGGCGGTTAAGACGGTCCTGCCATCGGGCCGTCATCACTGAAACAAGCTGTACCGATTTCTCGTCGATAACTCGCGTTATAACCTTTTCCATCTGGGCCTGTGCAACCGGGACGATATTTTGCATCACTGATGTCCTCCTGCCGTCTTCTTGGCCTGAAGTTTCAGCGTGCCCTTTCCGTCAAGCCCTATACCAACAAAGTTCACGTCGATAATCGTGTACTCGTCGTTACCCCATATAAACCGGTCGTCGACCCTGATATTCCGCGTGCAGCGATTGTACTGCGTTGTCAGAATTGTCAGGGCGTTTGCCACGATACCGGGCGTAGCCGCTGTCGCGCTGTACTCCGGTCGCCCGTCGTAACGGTATGCGTTGGCTGGCATATTGACACATATGCTGTCGGAATCATGGTCTTCGATCAGGAACCCGTATTCATCCGTCTCATCCTGCGTCTGCCGGAACACGGTGAGATACATGTTGCACCGCAAGGCGCGGCTCGGAAGGTTGTTGCTTTCAGGAGCAACCTCCCAGTCGAGAACAAAGATCTCATTATCCCGGTTGGAAGGAATTACGATATCGCCCTTCTTGATTCCGCTTGAAAGCGAACAGCGAATATTCATGTTGTTATCCGTGTCTTCGTACCGGCTCTTGGTGGAATCGGGATAAATCTCGCCACGAATAATCTTGGGCCGCACATAAAGCCCTTCGATGTAGTCGTACCAGTCGTCAATCAGCGTGAAGTCCATGACCTGATTCGGGAGATCTCCGTCAAGAAAATTGTCAAAGTCAGACTCCAGTGTGGGCGGTAGGTAAAACATTTTATTTGAAACCTGCGGGATGTACTCGCGGCTCATGCGCCTCACCTCGATTCTGACAGAGCGCTGGCAAGGATTTCGCTGAAGCTGACGGAGCCTACGGGCGTTCCGCGATACTTCATTGTCTGCGGGAGCCGCGCAACGGCGTTTGCCTGATCCAGCAGTTTGCGCCGGATGTGCGAAAACTCTTTTATGCTTCTTTCGTCCCATTCAGCAGGAGGACGCTCATCGTTCAACCGATAAAAAACGTCCTCCACGTTGACAAGGATCTGGATCAGCTCCTGCTTCAGCAGTTCGGTGTATTCCTTAAAGCCGTATGTTTCGGCTTTCATGTCCTGTTTCTCACGGTTGTAATAGTTCACCGTGACGGTAATATCTTCAGTCAATTCTGCATCACCCTGCTTTAATCGTCGATGGTGTAATCCATGGTATAGCGTACCATCCGGTAATAAAGCTCGCGCCTGCGCCGCTCCAGATCTTCGATCGTGTCTTTTAGGTGCGCGTAAGGCTTGTCTGCGCCCGTAACGGTAATCGCGTTGGTACTGTAGCTCGTCACGTTGTTCACGTCCGTCTGCACGCGCTTGAAGAAGTTGATCTGTGCGCAGAGCATCACATACTCCTGCTCATCAATCGGAAGGTCTTCGCCAAACATGAGTCCTTCCTCGCCATCGTTACTGTAATTTGCACTGTCGTACAGGAGGGCACGGCCCGTATCGATATAAAGCCGCCTGATCCCTTTCATGATCATGTCGCCGTACTGCCCGATTGTGATCGGCTTAGGCGTTCGCTGCATCGATGTTTCGTCCTGTAGCACGACGATTGCCTTGGTTATGGAAAATCCCATGAGCTGCGCCCCCTTTCATAAGAATAAGACCCCGGTCAGCCGAGGTCGTCCAGCCAGTCCTTATCAGGAATGTATTTCTTCAGCGCCTTGATTTTCGCAAAAGAAAGCTCGCCCTCCATGGACTTTGCCACTGTATAGATAGCGTGCAGCTCTTCGCGGTCGTCGATCTGAGAGACCCACTCTTCGATCTTTTTCGCCGACTGCTTGAGATGCGCGATGATTTCGTCGTCACTGTTGTGAGCATCGTCTGCCGTTCTCGGCAGGCCAAGCTGCTCGATGTTGATTTCCTGATCACGGTCATCCGTAATTACCAGCAGTTTCTTTGCGAAGAAACGGCTTGCGCTGTACGTTGCTTCGATATAGATAATGTCGTTGACCGTCAGAATCTGGAAGCTTCCGGACTTTACATTCATCTCAACGCCGCTGAGAAGCTTCAGTCCGATATCATATTTCGCGCGATTCCATACGCGATATCTTTCATCTCCGTTAACCATTTCCTTCACCCTTTCAGATGCGGCGAAGGGGACGGGTGTTGACCCGTCCCCGGTGTGCCGCGTTTATGCCATTACTGGCCGATCTTGTAAGCGCCGATGGTCGGCTTCTTGCCGGTGATGAAACCAGCGCCGAACCACATGTCGAGCCTGACTTCATAGGTCAGGTCGTCGATATTCTGGGACGCCATGGAATTGATGCCGCCTTCGTTGACGACCTTCAAGTTCCGGGTGTCACCGGTCATTCCAGCGGGAATGATGTAAATCCAGTTAGGATCCAGAATGGGGGTCACTTCGTCGTCACGATAGCCGTTGACCATCTTGACCACGTCACAGCCCTTGTAGGTGCCGATGAAACCGTTGTTGTTGTACTCGTCAACCATGGCCCCGCTCCTCTGCCAAGAGGGGTTGGTCGCGCCGGGATTCATAACCATGCCGGTCAGGCCAGCCAGCTGAGAAACAGCAGCCTGATCGCCCAGCAGGGTCACGCGGCCCAGACGGCTGAAGTACGCGATCTGCGCATCCAGAGTCGCCTGCACCAGACCGGTGCCGGTGCCGTAGTAAGGAGCACCCAGATCATCGATCGCGTCATGCAGGACAGCTTCGATCCTCTTCAGCTTCATCAGGGTAATCTCGCGGTTCGCATCACGGATCAGGTCCGCAATGTTCACATGGCCGGACCGCAGATCGATGATGTTGATCGCGGGACGGGCGGAGATTTCGCCGGTCTCAAGGCTGACCTGCTTGTCAGCCACGTAGCTGCGGGCAGTGGTGCTTCCCTTAGCCTGGAAATAAGCCTTCACGCCGCCCAGCTTCACGTTGAACATGGCCTTGCCACGGATCGGGATATTCTTAATGTCAGCGATGCCGTTCAGGAAGTCCAGCTCATGGCTCTGCAGCTCCTGAATGGTGTAGCCGATCGTCTGCGCAATCAGCTTATCGTTGTTCGCGGTTTCGTCGCTCAAAAGCTCGGAAACAATCTTGGCCGCCTCATCGGCGTCTTCGGGTTTCACGGGGACTCCTGCAACCTGAGAGGCGAGGACCTTGATGAAACCGCTATTCTGCTTGATTTCTTTAATAGCCATTTCAGTTCCCTCCTCTATTAACCGACGGTTCCGTCGGCCTTCACGCCGTAGGCAGTGTTCACAACCGGAGTGCCGGTAACCATATTGGTCACAAACTCCTCGCCCACTACCAGCGTATGAGCCCGCAGGAACTTACCGGGTTTTGTCGCATAGGTGGTCAGATCATACTCTTCCGCGTCGTTGAACTCGTAGCCGTTCTCGACCAGATAGTAATTTGCATTCAGCTTGTTCACCACAAACCGGTAGGCCGGAAGGCCGTAGATCGTGGTGACTTCTTTGCAGATAAGCTTGGTGGTCGTGTCAGCAGCCCCGGGCAGTTTCATTGCGCCGTTGTTGATCACAACCAAAGTGCCGTTTTCAATAGGGTTGGTTTCGCCGTTGACGTACTCGCCCTCATACAGGTAGCCCTGAAGTTTGGTCATGTAACCAGCCATTTGCTGTCACCTTTCTTTCTATCAATGTTAGTCCAGAAGCCGATAGCTTCCGCCCTTCGGCTCCTCGGACTTCAGCAGGCGGTACTCCATGTCCGCCAGCTTAATGCTGTCCATGAAGGGATTGATGCTCGCGTCGACTTCGGCAATCATCTTGCCGCCAGTCATATGCTCCTTGATTTCGGCAATCTCGTTCTTCAGCTCTTCGTTCTGAGCTTTGACTGCCGCCACAAAATCCTTCATTTCAGCAATGAAAGCGTCGAGGGAAGCGTTTTCCTTCTTGTCCTCTTCGTCTTCCTCGTCTTCTTTGTCTTCGTTTTCGGAATCGGTATCCGTAAGCATCTCGCCTTCGTCCTCTTCCTTCTTTGCACCAGTGACTTCGGTGTCGTCGCCATCGTCATCGCCAGAATCATCCGTCGGCGTAGTGTCTTGAGTAGGAGTCTCGTCACTCTGCTCGTCTTCTTCTGTCGTGGTAACGGCGGCCGCAGGAGGATCGTTGTCCTCGTTGTTCTTTTCCGCTGTCATGGCACTAACCTGCTGCGCGGCCTCGTCTTCAGCCGTCGCAACGGGACCGCTGACCCGCTGTTCAACCGTCACGGTTGTCTCGGTGTCAACGCCAGTCTCGGTATCATACGTGCTCACCCTGTCGTGTTCGACGTGGGTCTGAGTCACATATTTCTCGGCCTCAACGTGCTCTTCAGTCACATTTTTCTCGGCCGTCTCGGCGGTCTCTTCAGCCACCTTCATTTCGTCTTTGTCCATTGGCTCTGCCTCCTTTCCGATCCCCGTTATCTCCGCAACCAGCTCAAGCGCCACAGCATCCGGGCACGCAGGCATGGACACAATCGCCATACCCTCGATGAAGTTCTTCTCCGAGGCATCGATGCGAATCGTGCCATCATCAAGCTTTGCGTACTCGCCGCACGTAATTTCAAAGCTGAACTTCAGGTCGCCTGCCGCGAAAAGTTCCGCGATGGCGCTACAAACCTTCTTGTTCCGCTTAAGCACACGTGCGAAGCCGATAAGCGCAATCTCCCCTTCCTTGATCTCGGCTTTCTCAAACTTGTAAAAGCTTCCGATCATCGTGGAGGAAAACTTGCCGGTTGCGCTGTTGTAACAGTGACCTAAATTTCTGTAAAGGCCATTCTCCAGTTTTGTCATATCTGCACACAGGGGAAGACCCACATACTTGTCCTGATTCGCCACAATTTCGTCAAGGAAAGCTTCCGTACAGCGCACGCCATTGAGGTTCGCGCTTGGCACGGTAAACATGGTTGCCTTGACCGTCATGTAGAGGTCAGAACTTGAAATTTCGGAGGCAGACGCAACGAACCGGTTGACAATCGGTTTCTGCATGTTGCATTTCTCCTGACTTGCTTTCACCATCGCATCCGGTAGGAGCAGATGCGCGGCTGAGCGCAGATATTTATATCGGTGGGAAACCCCGCGATATACAAGGAAAACCCGCCTCCTGATATCCGAAGGCGGGCAAACAAAAGGCCCGGCATGGTGCGCTTGCGTCAGAGGCGTGCCGGGAAACAGGCATCGGGAAATTCTTCCCGAGCTCTTGCGCTGCCTTATCTATGGGGCCGCACCCCCTCAAGACAGCTCTTGTGCGGAGTTCGTTACAGCTGGCTTCGCGGCGGCAGTTCCCGCGCGAATGAGGCCAGCGCTCAACTGAAAAGGTCCAAATGTGTGGTTGCGCTTTCGCGCGTTCGGTCCAATGCGTCAGTCGCGCCTTCGCAGCTTTATTTATCGACGCGTGCTACGTCATAGTATCCCGGTGGGCGGAAACTTGTCGTCCCACCAGTGATAGCCCTTGTAAATAAGCCATGCGCTGATTGCTACAGCGCACGCAAACACGGCTGCATAGGTCATTCAACCATCACCCGCTTTCCGATCCTTCGGGATTGCTTGGCTTCGGCTGTGCACCGGAGGCCGCGTTATCGGGCGAGCTCATGCGCTCGCTGTCGCTCTTCTTTGGCCTGCCTCCTGCGTGCCTCGTGGTCACATTCATAGCCGCATCAGGCCCCGCCGTTTTCGCGGCGTTCTGCGCATACTGCGTTTCACGCGGCATAAGCGTCTCGTCCACGCCGTCGGTAGCTTCGCGCTCCCTCTGTTTCTTCTCCAGCTCAAGGCTGTATCCATTGGTTTCCATCATGGTCTTGGTGCTGACAACGCCCCTCGACCACAGGTCGTTGCATGCTTCACGCAATGCCTTCTTGCCTGACATGTCCAGTGGCGCAAAATGGAACTCAGGAGTCTCCTTGAGGTTGTAGGTTCCCTCAATCCACTCCGTCAGCCGCACATTGATGCGGTTCATGATGTCGCAGATCTCGTCGCGCATGGCGTTGATGCGAGCCTCTGCCATCTGCGTGGAAACCTGCGCAGTCGAGAAGGTACTTCCCTCGTCCGACGTGCCGGTTACCAGAATGCCGCTGATTCCGCCTGCGCTGAGAATTTCCTCGTTGACCGAGCTGTAAATGGGCCACTGATAAAGGTCGCTCAGGTCTGCGCTGAGAATCTCGCCCTTTGCCAGCTGGTTTGTGACAACCAGCGGAAAGCCGTTCATTCCCTGCTTGAACAGGGCGCGAACCTGCATGAGCTGTTCTTTGTCAGGAAGAATGTCAGCGCCCTTCTTCTCATCGCCGTAACGGATATGGAAGATGCTCTTGCGCTTCAGGTTCAGCATGGCAACCTCATATTCGCGGATGAGCTCCTTGCGCGCCAGCGCCGGAAGAGCCGCCGCAATCCACGGCACAGCCCAGCGGAGCCATCCTTCATGCGGCCCCTGTATCACAAACGTGTTTTCAGGATTGAGCTGCGCGTACTGTGCGCCGTCGTTCAGCGCCTTCTGTACCTCGGGCGGGTAGCCCTTGAACGCGTACTCCAGCTCGTTATCCTTGATCCAGTCCTGCTTCACCGTGTATCCCTTGATCGTCCACTCGGTCTGAATGCTCTGAATGTCAAACTCGACCAGCGGCTGTCCGTTCAGCATGGTGTTGGAAATTCTGCATTTATGCGGCGCAAGCGTAATCAGGTTGCCGTTCAGCACATAAATAATGCAGTTATTGTATTTTGCCAGATGTGTGAAAATATCGTCGAACTTCTCCCGAAGCCGGATCCGCCTGTAATACTCTTCGTAAATGCGGATCGTCTTCTCATTCTGCCCTGTCAGATACCACGGGCTGCATGTGCCGAACGGCACAAACACATGATATACGATGCCGTGGCAGATCGGGTCCGCGTCACAGTAGTAGTCCGCAATCTGAAACAGACTCACAATGTTGCGCTGCTTGTCCCTCAGGATCGACGCATAGTCAAAGTCCTTAAGTTCGCCGCTGTACGTGATGTTGCTGTTTTCGTACGTCTGCACGTAGTTGTCAGTGCCGCGCTCATCTCCTGCGCCAACGGCAATGAAGCTGTTTCCTCTCAGCGGCTCTGTCTCGGCGGTTACGATGCCGCCTTCGGTTTTCGTGCCCCGCCTGAAGCGGTCGAAGATACCCATGGGGCATCCACCTCCTTGCTTTACAGCGTATCGACGATCCCGACACAGTCGGAGCTTCGCCGCATACGCTTCACGTTTTCTTCTTCTTCCAGAGAAATGTAATCGTTGGCCATGGCCAGCGAGCTGTATCTGTCCTTGTGCATGGACGCTTTCGGTACGTCAATGATAGCGCCGCCGCTTGCACCAATGCGGATGACAATGTTGCCCATCTCGAACTGAAGCGCGTCTGCCTGAAGGTAGACATCCTTCTCTTCCATCGTCAGCAGGCGCGGATTGTCGAACCTCGATGCCCGCTCAGCTTCGCTCTGTTGAATTGCGCGGTACGTGATCGGAAGCTCAATCGTGCGCTGCTCAAGCACCACGCGCAAATGCGTGTAAATGCGCTGGTTCAGCGCCTGCACAGCGCGGAAAGCGCGAAGCACAGGCTTCGCCGCAGGATTTGGACTTTCCGAATCATCGAGCGAAAGTGGCGGATACTCTTTACCCGTTGTAACGTCCACCCACTCCCTGTCCATAAACTTGTCGAAGCTGTCCCCGACACCGCGTGCGTCGTACACAATCTTCTCAGTATTAGGAAACCGGAGGTGATAAAGCTTTCGCATCTCCTCCGCAAGGTAGTCCAGTGTCTTTCCGTTGTAGGAGCGCATATAGACCAGCTTTCGGAAGAAGGTTCCGTCAGCACGCTCCACAAACTTAATCACAGAAATAATGCTGTTATCCGAGCCGTCAGCCGAAGACGTTGCAATATCGAGCCCCATCACATAGCGGCTTTTGCTGTTCTTCGGCTGTTCCATCTCGATCTTTCGGAGTGTGCGGCAGGCTTCCACAAGCTCATACGGGAAAGCTGAATCGGCGTTCGCGCCGAGGAAGATGGTGCCGTACTCCATCTGAAACGCGCTCTCCGGCATGCGCTTGCGCTCCTTCTCAAAGAAAGCCGCCTCCGTAATGCCGTTGGAAATGGCGCACTGATAGTCGAAGGCGCACGCGAAATATTCGCTGTCGCCACGCGCCATCTCGCGCAGCGTCTTCATGAACTGCACGTAGAAACTGTTTCCTTTGTCGCAGGCACTTGTCATGCAGATGCTCTTGGAGGCAAAGTCGCGGAAACCGTAGGTAGCCGCGTTGACACGTGTCGTGTTCTTGATCGGCTCCGCTATCGCGTTATACGCCTCAGCGTCTACTTCGAGGCTTTCGTCCTGCCACAGCACCTTGGCCCGCTGTCCACGTGCGCTTTCGAGCGGCACGGCGCGGCATACGCTGCCGCTTTTCCATGAGACCCTTGCGTCCGATTTCGAGATGGACACAAGGCTCCGGTTGTTTGTCGGCTTAATTTCGTTCGCCATATTGCGGTTCATGTCCGAGATCTGCCGAAGCTTCTCGAACATGAGCACCGCCTGCGTTATCGTATTCGAGGTCACAATCTGGTCCGCGCCGGGATAAAGCACCGCAATCGCCGCCATACAAAGTGCCCCGAGGAATGTTTTACCGAAACCGCGTGAACAAACTTCGCGGATTTCGCTGCTGTTGCCTACCGCTCTTGCCATGATGTGCTGAATGCGGGTAAGCTTTACGGGCGGGAAAATGTCCTCGATCGCAATGTCTAGGTGCGTCCGCCAGAAAATAATCTGTTCTTCCCAGAGGCGCATCTGCTCCTCTGTCATCGTGAACCCGGAAGCCATGCGCCATCACCTCACTGGTCGAGGCCCACGGCCCGTACGATATGGTGGAGCTCGGCGATTGCGCGATCCACATCGTCCTGCTCCCATTCGATCTTGCGTGTGCACGGGTGACCGTGCGACTCAAGATATGCCGCAATCTCGCCCACCGCCAGCTGTGGCGACTCCTGTTGAGGTTTGCGCTTACACGCCGCAAGGTTCGTGGATTTTGTCAGCATGTCGAGCACCGACTGTGCGTCCTTAACGTCGCTCAGCGATCCCCGGCCCGACCTGTATTCCATTTGCAGCTTCTTCAGGATCAGCGTCTGCACCGCAATGTTGTGCACCGCGTCTTCCATGTATGCGTCAAACTCAAGCTCCTCGCCCTGACTGTCGTGCTTCAGCTTATCGTAATAGCTGTCAAGCCACGCCAGATCACGTTTCGTATATTCGCCAAACCACTCGTCGCTCCACTCGGGAAGCTCCACCGCGCTGTCGCCGCTGACTTCGCCTCGCTCCACGGCTTCCTTGAAGTTCGCCGCGCCGCTGACCTTTGTAGGGTCAACGTACTTGTAGTACACCGCAAAGAAGCTCGGAAGCTGGCTGCACGTCATCTGCTCAAGCAGCTTCAGCCGCCGCTCAGGATTCGACTTCTGGTACACCGCGTTTGAAGCCGCCATCGATTCGGCTTTTCGTTTGGCGGCCTCCCACATCTTTTCATTCCAGTCGCGGTGATTTTCCCACGCGTATTCGCGCATGGCCGTCTTCGTCAGGCATTTGCCAACGCAGTCGCGGCACCAGCGGTCGTAGCCGCCTTCGTCTTCCCAGTCGCGGTTTTTGAAGTAGGCCTGAATCGGCTTCAGCTTTCCGCATTTGGCACATAGCTTCGTTGGCGGCGCTTTCTTCAGGTTTGACGGTTTCGCCTCAACTGCGCTCAAATTGTATCATCCTCCGGCAGGAGCGGCGTTCCGACGACCGCATTGTCGCCGTCGTTATCTCCGTCCTCAATATCCGCCAGAATTTCGCGCAGATCCTCGGCGCTGATTGTAACGTGCCCCATCTTGACAAGATCCTTCAGGCTCAGCTTCTTCGTCACAGCCGCGCCACTCATCTTGCGCTCAGCGGCCTTCCAGCTGCGCTCCGCGTCAACCTCGCGGTAAAACTCCGCCAGCGCATCAAAAAGCTTCTCGGTCTTCCGGTACTTGTAGCGCTCAATGCCTCCCGGAAGAATCCTGATAAACGTCGGCGTAAAGCCGCGTTCCTTAAGCCAGTCGCGTTCCCTCCGCCACTCTGTGGCGTACTCATGATCAAACTGTCTCCTCGTCGTTGCATACTCCATCCTTCAATCGCCCTCTCTTCCTCGTGATTAAAATATTGTCTGTTTTGCCAGCTTTTTTGGCATCCTGACTAACATGTTATCCATCGTCTTCCTCTCCATTACGGGTATTCTCGAAGCGTGACACTTTTAGACGAAAAAATAACCCCCGTCATTTTTACAGACAGGGGTTATAACGTCTTATTTTTTTAACGTAAAGCCGCACATTGCGCTACTGCATCGCCGCCGCAGGCGGAGGCCCGCCGAATACGTTAATGCCAGCAAGCTGCTGCTGATTAAACGCCATGCATATCATGTCTTCGTAAAAAACGTCCTTATTCGCGCAGTAAAGGTAGCGGCCCGGTACCTGCGCCACCATCGGCCCCTGCTCAATCGTGCGCGTAACCACCACTTCCTGCACGCCGTGCTTCTCACCACAATACGGACAGTCGCGCTCCTCTTCACTTATCAGCTGTGTAATCGTCATCTTTTTTGCTTCTCTTTTCTATCACAAAATTTTTGTGCTTCATGCCACGCTTTCTCCATTACGGGCATTCTCGATGCGTGACACCTCAAGGTCGCGCGAACCCCGGTGTAACAACGATTATCGTGGCCGACTTTTGGAGCGTCCTGTGGAAAGCTTCGCAAAGAAGGAGCCAAGTGAAATGACGGCAACATGGTTATATTATAGGCGCATTTTTTTGACGAAAACGGAAGGTACATTCTCCGTATAGTCCCCCTTCGTGCTAAGCACCCCATCAGCATGGGGTGTTAACGGGAAAAGGGAATGCGGATTGGATGGAAAGAGGCATAAGCAAAGGGCGTAAAGAGACAGGAGTTAGAGAGGTATTGTTTTTATGAAGTTTGCGTTCGGCGAATTTCCGAACGTAAACTGGCCCCCATTGTCTCTAGGAGACACCGGCCAGAGGCGGACACGCAGCGCCTCGGTATGGAAACCCCGCTGAACAAGCAATATGGGTTCTCCGGTTGGGAAAACTGAGCTCGTAAAAAGACCCTGAACCGACAAAGTCGGCAGGTTGAGCAGGAGGTTACACCTATGTCTATCATTATCGCCGAAATCATCACCATCATCGTCCTGTCGGCCCTGCTGTCCAAGACCATGAAGAACGTGAAGAACGTGTATGCCAACGGATCTACCTACCAGATCGTAGTCAATTGCTTCGCTGTGACTGAAGAATTTGCTTCCGCCGCAGAAGCGCGGGCTTTTGCACACGGAATCGCTATGACAAAAACCGAAGAAGGAGAGCAGGTCCGCATCTTCAAGGTATTTGAAATAGAGCCCCACAAAGTGGTTGCGCCAATCGGGATGAAGAAGGCGTTCAAAGCGGGCAACAAAGAATATGCCAAGGGATACAACAAGGCTACCTTGGCAAAGAAGTGGTGGTGAGATTCATGCTTGATGTCATTACGTTGATCATCGTCGCAGTTGTTATCACTACGATCTCAATCGAAGTCGTGAACGCTGCGTTCAGGCACCCAGACGGCGCAATTTGGGTGTTGACTGTATTCGGAACTGCCGCCGCTTTCGTGGCGGCGTTTGTGTTCCTTCCGCTACTAAAATGAAAAAGAAAGTGAGGAAGTAAAAATGGAAAACAACTGTGACTACATCACCTGCACAGACACCGACGGTGACATGTACGTCGATCTTTGCTTAGTGTGCAACGCAATCGTGCACTGGTACACGCTGATTGAGAAGATGCACGAGTGCATCGACGCGTACAAGGAATAACCAATCCACGGAGCCCCATGCGGGCTCCTCTCTGCACCACAACGTGTGATGTAGAGAGGAGTTCACATGCACAACATCTTGTATAAATATATGTTGACATACGAGATGTAGTGTGGTATTGTGACTCCAGCACAAAATTATTGTGCCAACCGACCGCGCGCTAAATACAGTAGCGAGCCGTGTGCAGTACGACAGTCTGCGGGTCCTGCTTGGATCGCTTAATCGGAAACAGCGGGGTCAAGAGGCGGTTGCCCCATTATAACCGTCAGCCCGGTATGCGTAGGCGAAAGCGCACGCCGTGAAAACCAAAGTCGCAAGTCCCGTAAACGGGAGCAAGGGACCGTCGCCAAACAGCCCCTTGCAAGATAGCACCCGACGTGTTCGCCGCTCATTCCCCAATGGCCGAACACGTCTACTTCGCCATGCCTCCGAAAGGAGGACATAGGAGGACATTGTTATTATGCGCAATGTTCCTCCGATTGTCAAGCATGGCGGAAGAGAACAGGAGGAAAGAAAATGAAGAAGCTGTTCGCTCTGCTGATGGCGCTGATCCTCAGCATCGCCGCCGTTGTGATCATCACCCCGGCTTCCACTCCCGCCGTGGATGCCAGCATTTTCCCGGTTACCCCCGTCACCCCTGACTTCGACCGCCCCGAAGAGGTCTCTCTGGTTGAGTGGCTGATGGGCTATAAAGCCCGGTGCAGACACGCGAAGAGGATGAGGGTCCGCCGCGAAAAGAGGCGCGGAACCTTCATGAGAATACTCAGAACAGCGCTTCTTGCGCCGCTGGGTATGTTTGTCGCAATTCCAACAGTAGCAGCGCCTACAACAAAGAAGACTTCGAAAGCCGCCAAAGAGGCCAAAGCAGCCGAAGAAGCAAATAAACAGTCTCGGATCGATGCCTGCATCTCCTGCATGAAGAAAGAGTCTTCTCTCTTCGCGCTGCCGAAGAAGGCAGCGCAGGAAGTCGCCGAGCTGCTCTGCGACCTCGACTTCGATGAAATGTGCAATATGGCGATAGACGATCTCCTTCGTATTAGGGGTATCGGGCCCAAGTACGCGGAGGTGATCTTCGCCAATAAATGGCTGTATTCAGGTCGGCTTGTAAAGGCGGAGGAGTACGAGGTTGAACAGGCTCCCTCTGTTCCCATGCAGAAGGAGAGGGTGGTTGAGTTCAACCAGAAATTCGACCCCAACAAGAAGGACTCCTCGATTGTCACGGCGCAGACCGTGCTTCGTCGCGAGTCCGAGCTGGACAGGCATCTGAAGGATCTTGGATACGACCCCTTCGATGTATCCATAAGGGTAATCGGATACATTGAGGCGAACCCCAACGGGTTCCCCACAGCTCGTGAAAAGAAGCAGCACGAGTTGTGGAACAAGTGGACCTCCAAGGGTTTCTATGCCCGTGGTGGCCAGCTCTTTGTTTCGGTTGACCACGGGACGAACGATGGACGTAAGGACAAGGTTCAGTTTGTCCGGGCAGACGTTGCAGCCATTGTCGAGGACTTCAACCGCAACGGTGCTCGGTGGGGAGCTCGGTCAACGGAGGCGAAGGAGGCCGGTTACATGGGCCTCATGCTTCCCGGCACAATGCGGATTGAACAGTACATCGGGTTGGACATCCAGCCCGAGCATATGGTGCTGACGCCTTCGTATAAGAAGGTATTCAAGGGACAGCACGTCGACTTCGTCGACGTCGCCACCGGGACAGTCACGTTGGACACCGTTCGGGACGTCATTCAGAATATGTTTGACGGCCAGAGCCTCTTCCATCTGTCGGACAAGCTGCTTGCCAAATACCTTAAAGACAAGAGCCCTGAAGTGAAGCGGCAGATCTGCAAGGAGCTCCGTGAAGCCAAGAGTTTCACGATCAGAGCCCCGTGGTGCAAAGGCTTGACCTTGACCACGGTTGACTTCCATTCTGCGTTAAGGAAACTCGGCGTACAGAAGGTGGTTAGCTTCGGGCGAGTCGTTGACATAGACGACATCGCCATCCTTGCGGACGAGACGGTTTGCAAGGCAACGTTCGGGCAGAAGGAAGCACACTACACAAGCTGGGACGAATACTGCCAGAACTGGCATCGTTTAGGGCACCACTTCTGCGTGCTGATTACCGAACATGAGGATAAGCCGCATAACCTCCCCTTCCAGCAGATGCAGTCTATGGTGGGCTGCAAGAAGGAAGACCTTGATGCATCCATCGCGGACGAGATCGCAAAGCTGAAGAGTTACAGCAGTCCGAAGAAGGCCGCCGGGCTCGTGGGAGGCACCATGGCCAAGATCGTGGCCAATGTCCCCGGGCTGCACAAGCATCCGTGGGTCGCTGCCCGTGTACAGGCGACCTACGATAAGCTTGTACGTCAGGCCAAGTCTGGCGTGCGTCACGGGGTGACGAGCAACTGCTTCGTCGCCGCTGACCCGAGTGCAATGCTTCAGTGGATTGCGTACGCCGCTTCTGACATCTCTGAAGAGCTGCAGAAAAAGTACGCCGCCGATGATTATGTCACCGGCTCCATTGAGGCAAATACGGTTGTGTGCGCGGTCAATAAGGCCGGAGACGAGGCGGTCATGAGCCGCAACCCGTCTACTGACCCGGCTGCCCAGTGTGTTGTAAAGGTCAAGAAGAACTTCGGTGAGTTCGACCAGTACATCTGCTGGTCGACCACCGTGTACACCTCTGTGCACAGCCTGGAGGTAACGAGAATCCGCGGCGACCACGATGGAGACCATGTCTTCATCTGCTTCGTCACGGAAATCATCGCGATGGCCAAGGAGGCAAACCGAGTCCACGGCGGACGCCTGATTGATTGGGTTGCTCCCAGCACGGAGAAGCACCCTGTCAATAAGGAGGACATGTCTGCCTATTTCGCAACCCTGACCCAGATGTCCCAGCTTGGGCACTGGTGCGACATGCTGACCTCGCTGGTAGGGTTCGGTCTCGTTGGTTATAACCACGAGGTCGCATGCTGGTTGACGATGGCGGTAAACGTCTTCGTCGACGCCTCGAAGCACGGCATCGGAGATGTTGCAGTTCCACAGTTCGTCCTCGACTTCCTTCAGGTGAAGGATGCTGAAGGCAATGTTGTTCTTGATGAAAATGGAAAGCCAGTCAAGCGGCCAATGCCTATCTATTCAATGCAGGCCAAAGACAATAAGAACATGGCCTGCAAGGAGAAGAAGGTTGGATCCAAGCGCTGCGCCAAGAAGTACGGCTGCGGCAACGGGGACCGTCAGGCTCTGGCAGTTCAGAACAACGTGCCTGAGAAGTTGGTTGTAAACCTCGAAGGGCTGCCTGTTCTTGCCATTAACGACATCCTGAAGGAGATCCAGTACAACAACGGAGAGAGCAAGTCGGACAGCGGGGCCTATGGTCTTCGCGGCTGCGACGAGCTCTTCGCGAAGGGTACATACAACAAAGAGCTCAGAGTCTACGAAGGGCAGGGTCTCTGGAAAGAGATCTGCTTTGAGAGGGCTCATGAGCTTAAGGAGATTCAGGATTACTTCGCCGAACAGGAAGATGACCGGTTTGCCTATAACGCTGCGAAGAGCGGGAAGGAGAAGTTCCGCCTCTACTACAGCATTCGTAGACTGCGCG